>MVZB01000054.1 GCA_002068205.1 candidate division BRC1 bacterium ADurb.BinA292 | reverse complement strand
AATCACAGATTATCCGGATTCCGCCGGACTCCGCCATTTCTTCCTCCCTTTTTGGAAGGAATATATGCACGTTCGCGCCGCTCACCAGCCGCTCATACAGTCCCCCGCAGAAAGCTTCGACCTCGCCAATGGTCGCAAAGTCGCAATCAAGCAACGGTGGCAGGATGCGCTGCGTCAGATTCTGGAAACACCCCTCCCAGCTCTCGCCGGTGACGTACTCGCGCGGCAGGCCTTCGCCATGGCCGACAGCGCCGTCGGCCAGTTCACAGCGCACGAAGATGCTCGCGCTGTGGCTGCGGCTGGCCTGCGCGTGCCGAAACCGGACGCGGAACGGCAGCGCGGTCTGAAACACTTCGAAATGGCGGATCCTCATGCTTGCTTTCGCCCGGATGCGGCCTCCCCGGCACGCTGATTGCTCTTTTCATGCCAGAAGGAACGGCCGGCATCATGGAAACGACGATTATCTCGACCGACAAGATTGACGTTGCACTCGGGCATCAGGAGCTGATGGCCGTGCGGACGTCCGACGGCGTCGTCATTCCGATGCGCTACTGGCCCGGACGCGGGCAGCGCGGCGCCGTTCTGTTCGTCCACGGCATGCTCAGCCATTCGGCCTGGTTCATCCCCACTGGCGACTGGCTGAATCAACTCGGCTTCACCTGCGTCGCGCTGGATCGCCGCGGGTCGGGACGCAGCGAGGAGACCCGCGGCCACATGCTCTCGTACCACCACCTGGTGGATGAAATCGAGGGGGCGGTGGAGTGGCTGGAGAGCGAGCACCCCGGCGCGCCGATTCACCTCGCGGGGCAGTGCTATGGCGCGCTGCCGGTTCTGCGCTTCGCCGCGGCGCATCCCGAACGCTGCCGGTCGCTCACGCTGCTCTCCCCCTCGATTCGCGTCCACGCGACGCTGACGCTGCGCGAGAAGCTGCTCGTCGCCCTGCTGGCGAAGGTGCGGCCGACGCACCCGATGCGCGTTCCGCTCAAGCCGGAGCATTTCACCGACCTGCCGGAACACCTGGAATTCATCCGCGGCGATGCCCTGCGGCTACAATATGTCACCACGGCGTTCTATCTGCAGACGCTGCTGATGATGCTCGCCGTGCGGGGCTCGGCCGACCGGATCGTGACGCCGACGTTCATCGCGCTGGCCGGGCGCGACGAGGTGTGCGACAACGCCGCCGCCGAGCGCTTCTTCAGCCAGCTTGCGGCGGAAGACAAGCGTCTGACGACCTACCCCGGCTCAATGCACAGCCTGGAGTATGGCCGCGACCGTCTCGCGTTCCTCGCTGATTATCGTCACTGGCTGGCGGATCACGACCAGATCGTGAGTTGAATCGCCGGCGGCCGGTTCAACCCAGGATGCAGCAAGGATGATGGAATCAGAAGCCCGTCGAAGGGCTGGATGCGGTTGCAGGGAACGCGTGCGTAGCTATGTCGCCCGGCGGTCGCGCAGTCGCACGCCACGAACTCAAATCTCCGAGGCGCGATTGGCGCGAGGACCGCGCCACGGACCGCCGGGCGACGCGCCAGCTACTCAACCGCCAGGGCGCAGAGTTGGCAGAGACGGCCGTCGTGCCAGACGCCGCTGCCGGTGATCCGCGGGTCGTCGAGGGCCAGCCCGATTCCGGCGCCCGTCTGGTTCCAGCGGACCGTCAACGAATCGGCCACGCGGCCCAGGAACCAGCGCAGCGACAGCTCCGACAGTTCCGCCGGTCGCTCTTCCTCGGGCGGGCGGCGTCTGCGCAGTGCTTCCACGTAATAGCCATCGGCCAGTTTGTCCCAGGTCGTCCGGAAGCTGGAGGGATGATCCATCAGTTCCAGGCCGAGGATGCGGTCATCCCGCGCGATGAGGACACCGACCGCTTCGCGCGGCAGCATGAGCGCCTCGCGAGTGGTCCGCAGCCGCTCGCGTTGCGTGTCATACACCGCGTCCAGGTCATGGGTTGGCGACGGCGCGTCCATCTCGCGCAGGCAGGCCTGCACCTCATCCCAGACCTCGCCCTGCGCCGGGTTCGCGTAGCCGGCGTCGCGGCGGCGCAATAGCGTCCGCAGCTTGCGTGAGCGCAGCAGGGCCGTGGCGCCGCCCCGAACTTCGGCGGCGCGGCCGCTGCGATGCCACCGCCCCTGCTCGACGCAACTGACCGGCAGGGCGAACTCCATCTCGTTGGGCACCAGCAAGGATTCATTCACGACGCGATTCTGCTTGGGCGCGATCAACAGCATCCCCTCGCATACCAGAAGCGGCTGGGTCGACTCGTTGACGATCTTCAGGAACGGGACGACACCCCCCGGATTCAGTTCATCGACCCGCGCCTTCCCCGCGGACAGGGCCTCGTGCAACAGTTCGTAGGACGGGACATGGCCGTTGCTCCCCAGCAGCGGGATCAGCGCCAGCGAACCATGGCGGACCGGCTCGCCGAACTGGACCGCCCCGAGCCGCCGCCGCGCGTCGCCCAGCGCCTGTTCGCGCTCGTCCAGCCGGCGCCGGTAGTCGTGCAGTGTCGGCAGCAGGTTGAGCAGCAGGTTGGACTCGGGCAGCAGCTGGCGCGGATCGAGCCGGGCCAGCACGATGGCGATGTCCTGCCCCATCCGCTGGTTGTGTCGGGCCCGCTCGCATCGGCGCCAGAGCCGCACCAGCATCCGATGCAGGACGTGCGGCGCGCCGCCGCCTTCCCCCCGGGTGTGGAGGATCTCCGCCCCCTGGCGCGTGAGGAAGACTTCGATGTCGATCGCGAATTCCGCTTCGCCGCGCGAAGGCGATGCAACCCGCAGCGCCAACGGCCGCAGCGCCACCCGGCCGGCGTCGATCAGCGGCGCCAGCCACGCGGACGTCGCGCGCGGAAGCCAGCCGAGCGGTTCACGCAGTCCACTGGAGACCTCGATGGCGTGGGGCTCGCGCGGATTGTCCTTCAGCCGCCTCAATTCCGGGCGCAGGCCGGCGATGATCCGCGTCCGTTGGGGCCGCCTCCCCGTGACGGGGCAGGCGAGCAGCCCCAGCGGGATCATCCCGGTCGGATCGTCGGGTGTCCGATCTGTCATTTCTTCGCTCCTTCCTCCGGTGGGTTTGAATGACTTGCCGCGGAGGCATTAAGGCGAATTCGGGGCCAGCGGCGACGGTTTCCATGGAAGCTTGAATTACCTTTATTTAGGCTGATGAAGCGATGCTGCTTGAACCGAACGTGACTCTCAGATAATAATGATCCATCAAATTATGACGGAGGACGAACCCATGCCGGGTCGGGTGATCCTCGCACTGTCCCCGCTGCCGTCGCTGCTGGTTCAGGCCGCTCGCTGCCACGGCCTGTGGCGCGAGATCCGTGTCGTCGGACGCAAGCATGTCCATCCGTTCATGGACGAATGCGTTCAAGCGGGTGAACCGGCGGAACTGCTGTTGCTGCTGCGGGAGGTCGAGGCGCCGACTGAATTGGGCCGTCGCTTTGCCGCCTTCGGCCGCCTTGGCGGATTGATTCAGGTGTTTGCGCCGCGGGATTCACCCAGCGTCCGCGCGGCCTGTCGCGGATTGGAGCATGTGAGGCTCCACACGGCCTCCTCTGTCGAGGAAGCGTTCGAACGCGTCTATCCAGGGCATAATCTCTATGGCGACCTGAGCAATCCCGACCTGCGCGACTATCTCCAGTACAAGATCACGATCTGCTTCATGCGGCTGATGGACCCCCAACCGCTGGAGGAAGCCGCGCAGGCGCTCTACGCCAACGGCGAGCGGATCTTTTCGCTGGCCCGCGCCGTCCCCGAGGAAGCGGGGTCGGTCGAGCATTTCCGTGAAGCCGACTTCCCTTACATCGAGGGGCAGTCCCGGCCGGTGCTTGATCTGAAGCGGCGCATTCGCGAGGTCGGGGCCTCCAGTTTGAACGTCCTGCTCCTGGGCGAGACTGGCACCGGCAAGGAATTCGCCGCCTTCTATCTGCATGAATTCAGCCCCCGCCGCCACGGGCCGTTCGTCGCCATCAACTGCGCCGGGCTGAACGAGACCTTCCTGCGTTCGGAACTGTTCGGGCACCTGAAGGGTTCGTTCACGGGCGCCGTCGCCGAAAACAAGGGGCTGGTGCATCAGGCCGAAGGGGGAACGCTCTTTCTCGATGAACTGGCCGAGATGCCCCTGCCGGTGCAGGCCGACCTGCTGCGGTTCCTGCAATCGCGGCGCTATCGGCCGCTCGGCGCCGCCAAGGAACGGAAGGCCGACGTGCGCATCATCGCCGGCACGCAGCCGGTGTTGCGCGAGAAACTGCGCCGCGGCGAGTTCCGCGAGGATCTCTACTACCGTCTGGCCGAGGTCGAGATCCCCACGCCGCCGCTGGCGGCCATCCCCGAGGATATCCCCCGCATCATCCGGCATGTCGGCTACCGCATGGCCGACCGGATGCGCGACGGCGCCGATCCGCGCGATGTGATCCAGTACTTCCGCCAGGGCGAACCGACGCTCAAGAAATACCCATGGCCGGGCAACGTCCGCGAACTCATCAGCCTCGTCCGGCGCCGCGTTGAGCTGGGCGACGACGTCGTGGCCGAACTGAAGGAACGCATGGAACGAAAACTGTCTGAGGCGAATCCGGCCGTCGCCGTTGACGGAGTCGGCGCCGCCTCCGCGCCTCCCGGATTCAGCCGGATTGAGCCTTTGAAATCGATCGTCGCCCGTTACGTCCAATGGGCCCACGCCCGCCGCGGCGCACTGAGCCAGCAGGATCTCGCGCGCCGCCTTGGGATTTCGGTCAACACACTGAAGAAGCACCTCGCAGCCGCCGCAAGCGGCGTGGTGAATTAATCTAGGGCTCCTGGATCGGCGCGCCTCCGCCGCCATGGCCCTTTCGTCGCTCTTTCCGTGTGTCCCTGATTCCTTTTCCCGTCCCGGTTTCCGATGACAGAACCCCGCGTGTTTGGCAGGATGGGGTCCATCCGCGCGTCGGAGGGCAACGTGGACGACATGACCGCCAGGACGCGTCTGCTCGGCGTGATGGGCTGGCCGGTGGAACACAGCCTGTCGCCGCCGATGCAGAATGCCGCCATCGAAGCGCTGGGGCTGGACTGGCGCTACGTGGCGCTGCCCGTGCGGCCCGAGGATCTGGCCGAGGCGCTGCGCGGCGCCCGCGCGATGGGATTCGTCGGCGTCAATCTGACGATCCCCCACAAGCAGCAGGCCATGCGCCTGCTGGACCGCGTGGACCCGCTGGCGGCGGCGATCGGCGCGGTCAACACGGTTCATTTCACGGCGCAGGGCGCCTGCGGCTACAACACCGACGCCGACGGCTACGTCCGCACCGTCGAGCAGGAGAGCGGATACTCGTTTCGCGGCGGGCGCGTGCTGCAGGTCGGGGCCGGCGGCGTGGGACGGGCGATGGCGTTCGGCGCCGCCCGGGCCGGCGCGGCCAGCCTGGCCATCGTGAATCGAGATCCGGCGCGGGCCCGCGTGCTGGCGGCGGACCTGGCCGCGACCTATCCGGGGCTGAGGATCCAGGTCGTGGAATCCGCGGCGGAACGGGCCGCCGCCGCCGCCGGCGCCGATCTGATCGCCAACGCCACCTCGCTGGGCATGAAGCCGGGCGATCCGGTCTGTCTGCCGCCCGAACTGATCCGGGAGCAGCACGTCGTTTTCGACACGGTTTACACGCCCGACCCGCAAACGCCGCTGCTGCGCGCCGCGCGCGAGCGGGGAGCGCGCTGCGTCGAGGGGCTCGGGATGCTGGCGCGCCAGGGAGCCGCGGCGCTGCGCATCTGGTCGGGCCGTGAACCGGATGAAGCGCTGATGGTACGCGTCCTGAGGCGGCACCTTGGCGCGGAATGACCGCATGCCTCGGCCCTGGTTGACTTCGCCCGGCATCACGGTAGACTGTTGGGATTCAGCGTGCCCGCGGCGAACCGGGCGCGCCATTCTCGGGAGACTTGCCGTTTGATGGCTGAGAGCGAACGAATCGAGCCGAGCCCGGCCGGCGAAACCGCCGCCGCCGATGAGCATCGCCTGGTGCGCGAGCGCTACGACAAGGCCGCGCGCCTGCGCGCCACCGGCTGGGACCTCTACGTCAAAAAGCATGAGCCGACGCATCACGCCGCCGATTTGCGCGCCCGCCAGCAGGAACTGGTGGCCTCGGGCGAGCCGGTTTCCATCGCCGGCCGCGTGATGAGCGTGCGGGCCTTCGGCAAGGCCGGCTTCCTGCTCATCCGCGACGAGACCGATCAGATTCAGGCCTACGTGAAGAAGGATGTGACCGACGAGCGCGGCTATGACTATTTTCGGCACGGTCTGGACGCCGGCGACATCGTCGGCGCGAGCGGCAAATTGTTCTACAGCAAAACCGGCGAATTGACCGTCGAAGCAGCCCAACTGCGGCTGTTGACCAAGGCGATCCGCCCCCTGCCCGAAAAATGGCATGGCCTGAAGGACGTCGAGCTGCGTTACCGGCAGCGCTACGTCGATCTATTGGCCAACCCCGACGTGCGCGAGACATTCCGCGCGCGCAGCCGGACGATCGCCGCGCTGCGCCGCTTCCTCGACGAGCGCGGCTACATGGAAGTCGAAACGCCAATGATGCAGCCGATTTACGGCGGCGCGGCGGCACGGCCCTTCATCACGCATCACAACACGCTCGATATGGATCTCTACCTGCGCATCGCGCCCGAACTCTACCTGAAGCGGCTGCTCGTGGGCGGGCTGGAGCGCGTCTACGAGATCAATCGCAACTTCCGCAATGAGGGACTCTCGACCCGCCATAACCCTGAATTCACGATGCTGGAACTTTACACCGCCTGGTGGGATTACACCGACACGATGGACCTGACCGAGACGCTGATCCGCGAGACCGCGCGGTCGGTGCTCGGTGCGACGGAACTGGCGTATCAGGGTCATCGACTGGATCTGGGGCAGCCGTTCCGCCGGGTCCGCATTCTGGATGCCGTCGCCGAGTTGCTGGGTCTCGCTGCGGGCGATGCCAATCCACTGCGCTGGGGTCTGGGCGACATGGAGCGGCTGCGGGCGGCGCTCGGCGGCGCGGGCGACGAAATCGCCGGGATACTGCGCGAGGAATCCGATCCCGACGAGGCGTTGATGCGCGTCTTCGAGGAGCGGATCGAACCGGAACTGATCGAGCCGACCTTCGTGATCGACTACCCCAAGAGCAAATGCCCGCTGGCCAAGTCGTCGCCCGCGGATCCGCATACGGCCGAGCGATTCGAGCTGTTCATCGGCGCACTCGAGACGGCCAACGCCTACAGCGAGCTGAACGACCCCCGGGAACAGCTCGAGCAGTTTGAATGTCAGGTGCGGCAGCGGGCCGGCGGCGACGAGGAGGCGATGAACGAAATCGATCGCGATTACATCCGCGCGCTGGAATACGGCATGCCGCCGGCCAGCGGTCTGGGCATCGGCATCGACCGGCTGATCATGCTGCTGACCGATTCCGCCTCGATCCGCGATGTCATCCTGTTCCCGTTGATGCGGCCGGAACGCTGAGGCCCGCGGCCCTCCGTGGTGCATCACGCTGTGCTTCATCCTGGTTTGATTGGCCGGTTGAACAATGAAATCACTTGAATGGTTCATCGCCTGGCGTTACCTCGTCTCGCGCGAACGCAAGGCCCTCGTTTCGCTGATTACGTTTATTTCAATGACGGGGGTGGCCGTCGGCGTCGCCGCGCTGATCACCGTCATCGGCGTCATGGACGGGGCGGATGAACTGCTGTTCGGCAAGGTGGCCGAACTCTACCCGCACCTGCGCGTGGTCAACCTCGAAGGCCCGCGCGAGGAATTCGACCCGGAGGTCATTCGCAAGCTGAAAGCCCTGCCCGGGGTGACGCACGTTCAGCCCGTGATGCAGAAGCAGGCGTTCATCATCGCCGGCCAGGGGCGCGACCAGAACCGCCAGAGCTTCGTCCAACTGCTCGGCATGGACCGGCTCGATCAGAACACCATTTACTCGATCATGACCTATGAGCACGGCGATTCGGTCACGCTGGGCGAGGACGAGATCCTGCTCGGGCTGCCGCTGGCGGTGAACATCGGCGCGATGATTAACGACCGCGTCACGCTGGTTTCGACCGCGCCGGTGCGGACGGCCATCGGCCCCCAGATGCGGTTTCTCAAGTTCACCATGAAGGATGGGTTCCGCACCGACTTCTATGAATTCGACGCCAACACGGCGTTCATCAGCACCGAGATGATGCGCAAGCTGTTCCCGACCGAGCCGGGCTACGACTACCTGCATGTCAAGCTCAAGGACCCGTTCCAGGCCGACCGGCTCGCGGCGCGGTTGCACCTGCCAGGCTATCGCATCTCGACCTGGTCGCAGGAAAACGGGGCGTTTTTCAGCGCGCTGAAGCTGGAGAAACTCGCGCTGTTCGTGATTCTGCTGCTGATCATTTTCGTTGCCGCGCTCAACATCATCGGCACCCTGATCCTGATGGTGAACGACAAGACGCGTGAAATTGGCATCCTGAAAGCGATCGGTGCATCGCGCCGCACGATCTGGAAAATCTTCCTGCTCGACGGGGTGATGATCGGCATCCTGGGGACAGGCGCGGGCGTGGCGATCGGCCTGCTCCTCTGTTTTTCGATCCCCTATATCCCGCTCGACCTGCCCGCCTCGGTCTACAACTTCTCGCGTCTGCCCGTGGAAGTACAGCCCGTCACGGTGTTGCTGATCGTCTGCAGCTCGATGGTGATCTGCACGCTGGCGGCGCTCTTCCCGGCGATTCAGGCCGCGCGGCTGCATCCGGTGGAGGCCCTGCGCTATGAATAGCCTGCTGACCGCGCGCGATATTTATAAAAGCTACCACGACGGCGAGCGGGAACTGCGCGTCCTGCGCGGCGCCAGCCTGAGCGTCGCGCGCGGCGAGGCCGTCGCCGTCGTCGGCATGTCGGGCGCGGGCAAGTCCACGCTGCTGCATTTGCTCGGCGGCCTCGATGTCCCCGACCGCGGCGAGATCGCCGTCGATGGCGAGACGATCAGCGGTCGCTCGTTGACGTTCCTGCATGAGTTCCGCAACCGCAAGATCGGCTACGTCTTTCAGTTCCATCATCTGTTGCCGGAGTTCACGGCGCTGGAGAATGTGATGATGCCGGCCTTGATCGCCGGCGGTCAGCGCAAGACGGTCGCCGGCGAGGCGCGCCAGATGCTCGAGCGCCTCGGCCTGGCGGATCGCGAGCGCCACCGGCCGAGCAAGCTGTCGGGGGGCGAGCAGCAACGCATCGCCCTGGCCCGCGCATTGATGAACCAGCCCGCGCTGTTGCTCGCCGACGAACCGACCGGCAATCTCGACCTGCACACCGGCGACGTCGTGATCAATCTGATGTGGGAAATGACGGTCAAGCAGGGGCGCGGACTGGTCATCGTGACGCACGAGCCCCTGATCGCGGCGCGCGCCGACCGCGTGCTGCGCCTGCACGAGGGGACGCTGCTGGAGGTGGCCAGGAACGAGATTGAGGCGCAGATGGCTCAGGGCCCCGGCGCAAAGCCTTAGCCGCATACCTGAATACTTCGCTCGTTAGTCCTCGCTCGAAAATTTGTCTCCGATTCCCGGAATCGCCTGGATTGGTTCTGCCGTCCCTACGGGATTCGGTCGCGCTGGGGATCCCGGTTCCCGCCACTGACGTGGCGGGCTGTCGTCTGCCGTCCCTGACGGGACTGCCCTGCTGTTAGATCCGGCGAGCCCTGGATCATTCGAATCAGCCGTTCATCCCCGCCAGGTTCATCCCTCGTTGTGAACCGCAGGTTCATGAGCAACTCGGAATAATCTACCTGGACCTGTCCGCCTTCACGTGACCCGCGCGCCCAACTCGTGATACAGCGTCAGAATCTGCTCGCCGTTGTGCAGCCAGGAATGCTCCAGTTCGGCGCGACGGCGCGCGGCATCGCCCATGGTGCCCGCCAGCGCCGGATCGGCCATCAGGCGCAGCACAGCTTTCGCGATCTGCTTCACGTTGCCCGCCGGATAGATCAGCCCTTCGCGCCCGTCCTCCAGCGATTCGAGGATGGCCGGATAGGCCGGCGCCAGCACCGGCACGCCGCAGGCCTGATACTCAAACAACTTGGCGGGGGAAGACCAGTAGGTTGTGTCGGGCACGATCGCGGCATCCATCGCGCGGATGTGGGCCGGCACGTCGTCGTGGGGCACCGACCCGACAAACCGCAGGACGTCCTCCAGCCCCGCCTCGCGCGCCTTGCGGCGGTGCATCTCCAATTTGAGCCCATCGCCCCCGACGATCAGGAAGGCATAGCCGGTCGTGGCCCGCTTGCGCAGCCGGCGCGCGACATCGTACAGCAGGCGGATGCCGTGCCAGCCGGCCAGCGTGCCGACGTAGCCGATGACGAACCGGTCGTGCAGACCGTGGCGCCGGCGCAATTCCTCGCGCCCCGGCCCGTCCGGGTGAAATTTGTCCAGATTGACGGCCATCGGCATCTTGGCGATGGCCGCCATCGATTGCCCCAGTTCATGCACCTCGCGGCGCAGGGGTTCCGAAACAACGATGACCCGCGGCGCGCGGCGGATGATGTCGCCTTCGACGCGACGCGCCAGCCACGCCAGCCGGATCCGCTGGTGCTGCTCCTTGGTCAGGAAGGCATTCACTTCAAGCAGCCGCGGCAGCCCGAATTCAGCCGTGGCGCGGGTCCCCGTGCGCGCATAGAGCGAGTATCGCTCGTAGATCACGTCGGGACGCCACTGGGCGAAGTCGGCCCGGATGCGGCGCCACAGGCGCTGGTCGGTCAAAATGTGGCGCAGGTCGAACCCCAGCTTTTTGGACTGAACCGGGCGCACGTGGACCACGTCGAGCGGCGGCCCGTCGGTTTCATCCCCCCCCACGTTGGTGCACCAGATCCGCACGCTGTGGCCGAGCGACATCAGAATCCGGGCCGTTTCGCGAACGTGGGTCGAACACCCCTTGCGTCCGTAAAGCGGGATGCCCGGGTCGGCGCAGAGATAGGCAATACGCATGCGGGATGGCGCGGCGAGCGGCCGCTTCCTCAGGAGTGGCCGACCGGTCCAAGCCCGGCGGGGCGCGCCGCCTCGGGCGACCGGCTGGCGATGTCGATCAGCCGCAGCATTTCGGCCGTGGCCGACCGCAGCCCGACGAACACCGCCCGGCTGACGATCGCATGGCCGATATTGAGTTCCTGCAGGTGCGGGATGGCGGCCACCGCCTGCACGTTGGAGTAGTTGAGCCCATGGCCGGCGTTGAGCACCAGCCCGGCGGCGTGAACCTGCCGGGCGGCGTGATACAGCTTGCGCAGCTCCGCCAGGCGCGCCTCGGGCTTGCGGGCGAGCGCATACTGTCCGGTGTGCAGTTCGACCTCGTCCGCCCCGCAAGCAAGCGAGGCATCGATCTGGTCCCCTTCCGGATCAATGAACATGCTGACGCGGATCCCGGCGTCCCGCAGCCGTTCGGTCACCTTGCGCAGCAACTCCAGGTTGCCCCGCACATCCAGGCCCCCCTCGGTGGTCACCTCCTCGCGCCGCTCGGGCACCAGCGTGGCGATGTCGGGCCGAATCCGCAGCGCCTTTTCGACGACGCTCTCGGCGGCGGCCATTTCCAGGTTGAGATGCCCCTGGACGACCTCCCGGATCAGGCGGACGTCGCGCTCCTGGATGTGGCGCTGATCCTCGCGCAGGTGAACCGTCACGCCGCTGGAGCCGCCCAGTTCGACCTCGCCGACCGCGAAAATCGGCTCGGGTTCGATCCCCCGACGCGCCTGCCGCAGCGTCGCCACGTGGTCAATGTTGACACATAGCCTGGCCATGAGAGTGTCCGCTTGCGAAGGTGATCATTGCCCGTCCCGGGCGCCGTCGGGGAGGCCCGCGCCGGGGCGGAGGGGCGCCGACTCAGTCGCGACCGGGAGTTCCGGCTCAGCGCCCGCCTCATCTTCCCCGGACGGCGTCACAAACTCAACTTCGATTGACGTCGGCCGGGTCTCGATGATCTTGACCCGCTGGATCACATCGGGCGGAACGCTCTGACGGAAGCGCGCCTCCAGGCCGACTTTCTGCACGTTGCCCACGCGCTCTTCCAGTCCGCGCTGGGGACTGAGCAGGATGTCCTCCTGGGTCAGACGGTTCAGCGCCGAGGGTGGTCCCTCCACGACGACGTTGGCCGTCGGCGGTCGCACCCGGGCGGCGATGTTCTCGGCGGCGATCGGCACGTTGATCGCCACGTCGTTCAAGGTCCGCTGCTCGCTGACTTCCTCCACCGCGATGTCGATCGCCACCCGTTCCTCCTCGCGTTGCAGGATCTTGACCCCTTCGGGGATCACCAGATTGGCGAAGATATGGTTCGACTGCGTGATCTTGCGCAGGTCGATCGGCTCGGTCAGGATCTGGTTCTGCTGAAGAGCGAGAGCATTGAACCCGTCGGTCGTGCCGGTGACGAGCAGTTCGGGGGGCGTCGCGCGGATCTCGCCCACCAGCCGCAGCGTCGGCGGCAACTCGCCCACCGTGTACGGAACGACGCGCACCCGGCGCGTCACCAACTCCGCATCAAGCGTGACCCGGTCCGGTTCGATATCGATCACCTGCACCCGTTGCGAAAGCGACGGCCGCCGCACCATGTCCTCCGAAAGGCTGTACTCCACATCCAACTGTTCCGGGGTCTTCCAGGTGGCGGGGTCCTCGCGGAAGACTTCCCGCACGTTGATGCGCAGCGAAAAATTACTCGGCACGATGCTGTTGCGCAGATCCACCGGGTACTGGACCGCGATCCGGACGAACTGCGGCGAGATGCGCACATTCATGATCTGGCCCTCGTTCTCGAGCTGGACCGGGATCTCCAGCCGGTCGATCTCCAGCTCCCCCTGTTTGGCGATCAGCCAGATCACGAACGCGATGAACAGCGCCATGCCGATCAGGACAAATTCACTGCGGGCGCGCGAAGCTTCCATCAACGCGCCTCCTCGCCCTGCGCCTGCTGGTGGGCAATCTCCAGTTCTTCCTCGAGTCGGCTGCGCAGCTCGGCGGGCTTCAGATTGCGCTGGATCTGCCCATTTTCAGCCAGCGAGATCGTTCCCGTTTCCTCCGAGACGACAATAACGACGGCATCGGTCTCCTCCGACAGGCCGAGCGCGGCGCGGTGGCGCGTGCCGAGCTCGCTGCTCAGTTCGGGATTGTCCGACAGCGGCAGGATGCAGCCGGCGGCCAGAATGCGCTCGCCGCGGATCAACATCGCCCCGTCGTGCAGCGGGGAGTAGGGCGTGAAGACCGTGCGGATCATCTCGGCCGAGACGGTCGCATCGAGCACCGTGCCGGAGCCCATGTAGCTGCGCAGCGGGTTGCGGCGCTCCAGCACGATCAGCGCGCCGATGTTGCGCCCCGCCAGCAGCGTCACGGCGTTGATGATCTCGTCGAGTACGTCGCGCTCACGGCTCGGAAACAGGCCGCGCAGCAGGCGCAACTGGCCCAGGTCGGTCAACGCCTTACGGAACTCATTCTGGAACACGATCAGGAAGATCAACACGACGACGATCCAGAAGTTCTGAAAAATCAGGATCATCGCCTGCAGGTCCCACGTCAGCGCGATCAGGAACAGCAGCAGCGAGGCCAGGGTGAAGGTGACGAAACCCATCAGCGCGACGAACGACCGCGTCTCGCGCAGAATCGCGAAAATGCCGTAGAAGAACAGCGCGACCAGGAGGATGTCGGCCAGGTCGAGCAGCCGAAAGTTCATGATCGAAGTGGTGAGCTCTTGCATGCCAGGGGGCTCCGGGTCGCATGGCTCCCGAGTCGCGCGCGTCGCGGCCGTGAGGCAAGGCGATTATTTCAAGCCCCATGAGGCGTTGCAAGCCTGCTCGCCCGCCGGGCGACCGTCGATGATCCTCCGCCGCCGGCCTTTGCTGCACCTTTAGGGACGGGAGAGACGGCTGAGCAGCGGGGGACGCCGCGGAAGCCGAAGGCGGCTCGCCGCCTCAAGCGTTGCGCTGGACCCGACCCGCCACGACCCGATCTACCCCTCACCGTGCGGTCCCAACCCTGACCGCGCCGCCCAACCCGCAATAAGCCCCCCTCGCCCGGGGGTATATAGAGCCTTGACAGCCTTTTCCAACCCCCTCCCAATGGGCCTATCCCATTTCACGATTGGCTCCCCGCGCCCGCCCACGGGGGGGTCAGGTTCTACCTGCCCTTGCCCTTGACACCCCCCATTTCCCGTTGACACGCCTCGCCCCCTCCGGTAAAAAGGTCCGTTTGTGTGGCGTGGTGTGTCCTGTTCTCAGGGATGCATGGGGTTCCCCGCCCGCGCGGCGGCACGGTTCTCAGTGACCGGCACCACCCACGGAGCCCCACCGGATCACATCGCTCGGAAAGACCTCCAATCATGGGTTACACCAAGTCCGCCAAAGCGGAAGCTTTGCCGGAAAAGTGGTACGTGGTCGACGCGCGCGATCAGGTGCTGGGCCGCCTGGCGAGCGACGTCGCCCATGTCCTGCGCGGCAAACACCTGACCAATTACACCCCGCACGCCAACATGCGGACCCACGTCATCGTCCTCAACGCCGACAAGATCCGCCTCACCGGCGATAAGTGGGAAACCAAGCTCTATCATCATCACACCGGCTGGGTCGGTCACCTGCGCGAGACCAACGCGCGCAAGCTCAACGAACGCAAGCCCGGTGAACTGGTGCGCAAGGCGGTCTGGGGCATGCTCCCCAAGAACCGCCTGGGTCACGCCACGATGACCCGCCTGCGGATCTTCAGCGGCGACCAGCACCCGCACCAGGCGCAGAAGCCCGAACCCCTGCCCACCCGGCAGGCCGCCGCCCAGTCCGCCGCCCGCTGAGCGGCGCCGCCAAACCTTTCGCTTGAACCACTAGCCGAGGAGATGACATGGAGCAGTATCTGGGAACCGGACGACGCAAAACCTCCGTGGCGCGGGTTTACCTGCGGCCCGGCCGCGGCCGACTCATCATCAATGGCCTGGCGCCGGAGGTCTACTTCAGCAAGCGCCCGATGGTCGAGGATGTGGTTCGCGCGCCGCTGCGCGAAACCCACACCGTCAGCAAATACGATGTCGTCGTCAACGTCTTCGGCGGCGGCGTCAAGGGCCAGGCCGAAGCGATCCGCCACGGCATCGCCCGCGCCCTGCAGAACGCCAATCCCGCCTATCGCCCCACCCTCAAGGCGCTGGGCTTCCTCACCCGCGACGCCCGCGAGAAGGAACGCAAGAAATACGGCCTGCACAAGGCCCGCAAGGCAACCCAGTTCTCCAAACGCTGATCCTTCCGGATTGGGATTGACGCTGATCCCCCCGCGTTGGGATTGGATCATCACAAGGCCCCGCCGCCACCCCCGGCGGGGCTTTGCATTTGAAATCTCGTCCCTCATCCC
>MVZB01000053.1 GCA_002068205.1 candidate division BRC1 bacterium ADurb.BinA292 | reverse complement strand
GGGAGGGGAGCCGGCGGGGCCGCTCAGCCGCCTGCCGCTGCGGCTGCTGCCCGCGCACCTGCGATCGCAGCCCGCCCAGCTCCTGGGCTTGTGGGGGCTGCCGCTGCTGCTGGTCGCGCTGCTCGTCTTCCGCGGGCATCTGGAGCGGCGCTGGCGCGGCTGGAAGGCGGCGCTGCCGGCCCTGGTTTGCTGCGTGATGGCCGCCGCGCTGGGCAATTCGCTGGTCTTCTGGCTGGCCGCGTTCGTCGTCGTCGCCGGCCTGGCTCACCCCCCCCGCCGGCTGATTTCCCGGCGCGCGGCGGTGCTGCTGGCGAGCTCGTGCGCGGTGCTGCTCGGACTGGAAGTGGTCTATTGGCCGGATCGGTTCACCGGCGACCTCGTCCGGTATAACTCCTACTTCAAATTCTCGTATCCGGTGTGGGCGACGCTGTGGATTGGCGCCGTCGCCTGTGGCGCCCGGACGGTCGCGGGCCTGCGCGGCGCCGCGCGCGGGTGCTACGGCGGCCTGGCGGGGATCGTCCTGGCGGGGGCACTGGTCTATCCCGTTTTCGCCATCCCGGCGCGGATCGCCGGGGCTCGCCGGGGCGACATCCGGCCGCACGCACCGACGCTGGATGCCTACGCCTTCGCGGCCAACCGGCCGGCCTCGGCCGAGGAAGCCGAGCTGCTCGCGGCGATCCGGCGGCTGGTTCCGCCGGGCGAGGTGGTGATCGAGGCCGGCTCGCTCAAGGCCTATGATTACGGCGGGCGGGTGGCGAGCCTGGCGGGTCGCCCCGTGCCGCTGGGTTGGATCCATCACGAGCAGCAATGGCGCGGGCCGGCGATGTTCAGGGAACTGGACGCGCGCCGCGCGGAGGTCGACGCCTTTTATCAAGCCCCCTCGCCGGAGGAGATGCGCCGGCGCGCCGAGGCGCTCGGCGCCCGCTGGGCGATCTACGGGATCCTCGAGCGGGAGCGCTACGGCCCCGCCGCGCCGGCGCGCCTGCAGGCGGCCGGGCGCGTGGCGCGGCGCGTGGCCGCCCCCGGCGGCGAGCTTTTTTTATTTGATTTTCGCCCGGACCCCCCTCCCAATGTGAAACCATGATTCAACCGCCTCCCGCCAGCGCGCTCCTTCGCGGAGCCGGGATGAATTTCAGCCGCGGGTTCCTCCAGTGGGCCGCCGCCGGACTGGTCGCGCTGGCGATCCTGTTGCGCGCCGTCGGCCTCGACCAGCGGCCGGTCATCCACGACGAAAGCATGTTCGCCTACTATGCCTGGTCGGCGATGCGCAACGGCCATTACACCCATCTGCCGATCCTGCACGGCCCGACGTTGATCCTCATCACGGGCCGGGTGTTTTCCTGGTTCGGCGATTCGATCGCGACGGGCCGGGCCTGGATCGCCGCCATCTCGCTGGTCGTCCTGGCCGCGGGGATGGGCCTGTGGCCGAGGCGCTATCGCTGGTGGTTCGCGCCGGTCCTGTTCACCTCGCCGATCCTGCTGTATTACAGCCGCTTCCTGCGCAACGAGATGCTGTTCAGCGCGGTCCTGATGGTCGGTCTGCTCGGCGCCGCGCGGGGCATCTCGCGGCGTCAGTCGGCGGCGCTGTGGGCGATGCCGGGCGCCGCCTGCCTGATCGGCCTGATTGCAATCAAGGAAAACGCGTTGTTCGTCTGGGCGACGCTCGCCTCGTTCGGTCTGGTCTACGCCGTGCGGCGGCTGGTCTGGCGCGGCCCGGCGCGCGCCTTGCGTCCGCGCCGCCGCCGCCGCCCGCGTCCGGCCGCCCCCGCCGGCCCGCCGGCCCGCTTGCAGCGCGGCACCTACATGAACCCGAGCTACGAAACGGTGGTGAAGGGCCGGCCGGGCACCGTGTCCGATGCGTTGTCGTCCGGGACCGAAACCCCGCGGGGCGACCCGGCCGGCGTGGCCGACGCCGCCCGCGAAAGCTGGCTGCCGACGGCGCTGGCTTGGATCTGGGGGGCCGCGCTCGGCTGCGGCTTCGTCTACTTCATCTATCACGTCACCACCGGCCCCGACAGCCGCCATGCCCTGGCCAACCTCGCCTCCAGTTGGACCTACTGGCGCGAGCAGCATCAGCTCCACCGCATCAGCGGGCCGATTCATTATTACCTGCCGATCCTGTTGCTCTACGAATTGCCCGCGCTGCTGCTGCTCGCGGCGGGGCTCGTCTGGGACGCCGGCCTGCGCCGCCGGCGCGGACTTGTTTACCTCGGCGCCGTCGGGCTCTGGCTGCTCGTCTGGCTGGCGTGGATCCCGCTTGCCAGGGTGGGCTTCATCGCGCGCGTCGGCGAGTTCCTCCACGTCGAGCCCAACGGCTCGATGCTCGTGCTCGGCGTGATCATCGCCGTGCTGCTGGCGTGGTCGATCCTGCAGCTTGAGCAGCATCGCCCGCTGGCCTCGTTCATCGGCTGGTGGGCCGCCTGTTCGCTGTTCCAGTATTCCTCGGCGGGCGAAAAGGTCCCGTGGCTGGCGGTGCACATCGCGCTGCCGCTGATCATGATGCTGGGCTGGGTCTGGGCGCCGCGCCTGCGGACGATGGGGCGCCGCGGCCGGGCGCTCGTGCTCGCCTGGCTGGTGCTGACGTTCGCGGTGGCGCTGCGCAACGACTATTTCCTCATCTTCCAGGGTCGCGATTCCGACCCCCGCGAGCGGATCGTCTACAACCACACCTCGCCCCGGTTCGACGCGCTGTGCCGCCAATTGCTTTCCAACTGGGAGGTCTACAGCGACGAAATCCCGCTGGCGCGGCGGCGTGTCGTCCTGATCGGCGCGCCGTTCTGGCCCGGCGTCTGGTATTTCCGCGACTGCAACTGGGTCTCGCCCGCGCAGGCGCCCGAAGCGCTCGGCGAGGGCGACGATCTGATCATCGGCGACCAGTCCCGCCTGGAAGATCTGCTGCGGCGCGTCGACATGGCCGAATGGAACGCGCTGCGGCTGTCGCTGCGCAACGCCTGGGTGCCCGCCTGGCCGCCGGGCCGACCGGAGACGGACACCTGGGCCGAGTCGCTCCGCGCCATCCCGGCGTGGCTCGGCTATCTCGGCCGCGCCCTGCCGGTCTGGTGGAAATACTATTGGGACCGTGAACCGTGGACGCCCACCGGCGAGTATCCGATCATCGCGATCGAGCCGATGACGATGCGCCGTTGACGGCGGCCGGCGCGCGGCCGCATCGCCCGCCGGCATTGGTTCTGGCTTCATCGGATTGGGTATGTTCTAATCCAGCGGAAGTCACGGGGTTGTCGCTGGCTGCGCGCCGTTGTGGTCCGGAGCCCTCCGCTGGGGCGCCGGGCATCCTGATGGGAGCGGCCCGTTCATGTCCCACCGCATTCTGATCGTCGATGACGACCAGGATATCCTGGCCTCGCTCTCGTTGTTCCTGGGCCGCCAACTGGGTTACCAGGTGGAGACTGCCGCCGGCGGCCAGGAGGCCCTGGATCTCGCCCTTCAGCATCCGTTCGATCTGGTCATCCTGGATGTGCGCATGGCGGGACTCTCCGGGCCGGAAACATGGATGCGGCTGAAGCGGCTGCTGCCCGACTGCGAAGTGATTTTTCTGACCGCGGACGAGGAATTCGAGAACACGATGGATTTCATGCGCTTCTCGCTCCCCAGCGAGCGCGTCCTCGTCAAGCCGCTGGACGACAACTCGCGCCTGACCCGCCTGATCATCGGAATCCTCGGCCCGCCGACGCCATAGCGCCCGCGGAACGCATGCGTCCCGCACGCGGCTATCGACAGCGCCCGCGCGAATCGATACCTTTGGGGCGGCTTTAGTGGGAGGCGTCCTCGCCCGCCGATTTTCCACGCGGGATGCTCCAATGACCGATTTGCTCGCGCTCGCCAACCCGCTCCAGGGCACCCGCTCGATTCATTCCTTCTCGCGGGGCAATACGCTGCCGTTCATCGGCTCGCCGTTCGCGATGACGTCCTGGGCGATGCAGACCGCCGACGGCCGCTGGTATTTCCACCCCGATCACCGCCAAGTGCGGGGGGTCCGCGCGACGCGCCAGGCCAGCCCGTGGATGGGCGATTACGGCCACTTCACGCTGATGCCGCAGGTCGGCGAGCGGCGCCTCGCGCCGGCGCGCCGCTCCTCGGCCTACCGCCCGCACGAGGCGACGTTTCAGCCCCACTTCCTGCGCTTCCAGCTCGTCCGCTACGAGACCCACGTGGAACTCACCGCCACGCCGCGCGCGATGATCATGCGGCTGGTCTTTCCGACCGGGGCCCGCGAGAAGCGCCTGCTGCTGGAGACCTACCCCGGCCAGGCGCGGATCGAGATCGACCCGGCGCGGCGCGCCGTGCGCGGCTACACACGCGCCAACAGCGGCGGCACGCCGTCCAATTTCGCGAGTTATTTCATTTTGAAATTCGACTGCGAACTGGCGGCGGATCAGTGCGGCCTGTTCCGCGAGGATGAAGCCTTCGGCGGCGCCGAGGGAACCGACGATGCGCTGGGCGCGATCATCGGGCTGCGGCCGCCGGCCGGCGGCGCCGTCACGGTCCGCGTGGGCACGTCATTCATCAGCCTGGAGCAGGCCGAGCGCAATCTCGCGGGCGAAATCGGCGACCGTGCGCTCGAAACCGTGCGCGACGACGTGGCGGCGGACTGGCGCGACCTGCTCGACCGGTTCGAGATCGACGCCGATTCCGACCACGACCGGCGCACGTTCGCCAGTTGCCTCTACCGCGCCTTCCTGTTCCCCCGCCGGTGGCACGAGCCCGACGCCCAGGGCAACCCGATCCACTTCAGCCCGCACAACGACGACGTCGTGCCGGGGGTGATGTATTCCGACAATGGGTTCTGGGACACTCACCGCACGGTCTATCCGTTCTTCTCGCTCGTCTGCCCGTCGCGGATGCAGGAGATGCTGGAGGGCTGGGTCAACGTTTACAAGGAATCGGACTGGCTGCCGCGCTGGGTCAACCCCGGCGAGACCGGCGGCATGATCGGCACGCACATCGACGCCGTTCTGGCCGACGCCGTCATGAAGGGCCTGCGCGGGTTCGATGTCGAGGCCGGCTACGCGGGGATGGTCAAGCAGGCCACGCGTGAGGCGCCGGCCCGGTACGGACGGGCGGGCATCGAGGCCTGGATCCGCCACGGCTACCTCCCCGCGGACGCCGCGCGCCACAGCGTATCGGCCACGCTGGATTATGCCTTCGGCGACTTCTGCATCGGCCAGGTGGCGGGCGCGCTGGGCAAGATCGAGGAGCGCGATCTGATGTGGCGCCGGGCGATGAACTATCGCCGTCTGTTCGACCGCGCCACCGGCTTCATGCGCGCGCGCGACGAGCACGGCCGCTGGATCGAGCCGTTCGACGAGTTCATGTGGGGCGGTCCCTATGTCGAAGGGAGCGCCTGGCAGTGCAGCTGGGCCGTCCCGCACGACCCGGCCGGGCTGGCCGAACTGCTCGGCGGCGACGAAGCGCTGGTCGCCAGGCTCGACCGGATGCTGGCGCTGCCGCCGATCTACCGTGCCGACGAATATGGCGAGGAAATCCACGAAATGACCGAAATGGCCTGCGCCGATTTCGGCCAATACGCCCATAATAATCAACCGGTCCATCACGTGCTCTATCTCTACGCGGCGGCCGGCCGGCCCGATCGCACGCAATCCTGGGTCCGGCGCGTCCTGACCGAACTTTACGGCCCGGGGCCCGACGGCTTCATCGGCGACGAGGACAACGGCGAGATGGCCTGCTGGTACCTCCTCAGCGCGCTCGGAATTTATCCGTTGTGCGTCGGCCGGCCGGAGTACGTCCTGGGCAGTCCGCTATTCCGGCGGGCGGTCTTGCGGCTGGAGCAGGGCGGGGAGCTGCTTGTCGATGCGCCGGCGAATTCGCCGAAAAACGTGTACGTCCGTCGCGTCGCGTGGAACGGCGCGCCGCATTCGCGCGTGGTGATCGACCACCGCGACCTGGCCCAGGGCGGGACGCTGGCCTTTGAGATGACCGGCCGGCCGGAATGGACGGAGGTGGCGCAAGCGGATCGGCCGTTCTCGCTCTCGCGATTATTTCCGTAAGGAACGGTATACGATGGAACAGCTCGAGCTCAACGGGACATGGTCCGTGCGCATGCGCGGCGGCAAGGATGCCCTCCCGGCCCGCGTGCCGGGCTGCGTGCATCTGGATCTGCTGGCGGCCGGCAGGATCCCCGATCCCTTCTTCCGCGACAATGAAAACGACCTGCAATGGATCGGCGAGGTCGATTGGATTTACACGCGGGAGTTCAACGCGCCGGCCGCGCTCCTCGACCACGACCGCGTCCTGCTGGTCTGCGAGGGGCTCGACACGCTGGCGACGCTGGAGCTCAACGGCGTGCGGCTCGGTGAAACCAACAACATGTTCCGCACGTATGAATTCGACGTGAAGGATGCGCTGCGGCCCGGCGCGAACACGCTGCGCATTGCCTTCGCCTCGACGATCCCGACGCCCCCCGATCCCAACCCGTTGCCGGCCGACGACCCGCGCGCGCGGCACCGTTTCAAACCCTTTGCGCGGCGTCACCTGCGCAAGGAGCCGTGCAATTACGGGTGGGACTGGGGGCCGACCCTGGTGACGTGCGGCGTGTGGCGGCCGATCCGGCTCGTCGCGTTCGACGTCGCTCGCCTGACCGACGTCGCCATCCGCCAGCGGCACGCCAGCAAGTCGGTAAGGCTGGAAATCTCGGTGGCAATCGAGCCGGTGCGCGCGGCGGCGCTCAAGGCGCGCGTCACGCTTTCGCGCGACGGCCGGGAGCTCGCCCGGAAAATCACCGACGTCCGCCGCGGCGCCGGGGCCGTCTCGCTGATCGTCCGCCAGCCCGAACTGTGGTGGCCCAACGGCATGGGCGACCAGCCCCTGTACGACGTCGCCGTTGAATTGCTCGACGCCGGCGGATCCGTCCTCGACACGCAGCGCAAGCGGATCGGACTGCGCACGCTCAACGTGCGGCGGCGGAAGGACCGCTGGGGCGAGTCGTTCGAGTTCGTCGTCAACCGCGTGCCGTTCTTCGCCAAGGGGGCCGACTGGATACCGGCCGACGTCTTCGCGCCGCGCCTCACGCGCGACGATTACGCCCGCCTGCTCGGCGACGCCGCCGCCGTCCATATGAACATGCTGCGCGTCTGGGGCGGCGGCATCTACGAGGACGACGCCTTCTACGCGATCTGCGATGAGCTGGGCCTGTGCGTCTGGCAGGATATGATGTTCTCCTGCGCCACCTATCCGACATTTGACGAGGGCTGGATGGCGAACGTCGAGGCGGAGGCGCGCGACAATATCCGCCGCCTGCGCCATCATCCCGCCATCGCCCTCTGGTGCGGCAACAATGAAGTCGAATTCAGCGTCTTCGTCGGCGACCAGTGGACCGAGGACCGGATGAGCTGGGAGAGCTACGGGCGGCTGTTCGACGAGCTGCTGCCACGCGTCGCGAAGGAACTGGCCCCCGACATCGACTACTGGCCGGGGAGCCCGCACACCCCCGTCGGCAACCGCGCGAAGACCGAAGACCCGCACAGCGGCGACGCCCATCTGTGGGATGTGTGGCACGGCCGTCAGCCGTTTGAGTGGTATCACGGCGCCTTTCACCGGTTCGTCAGCGAGTTCGGTTTCCAGTCGTTCCCCGAACCGAAAACGGTGCGCGGCTACACGCTGCCCGCGGACCGCAATCTGGTCAGCCGCATCATGGAACACCACCAGCGCAGCTACATCGGCAACACGGCGATCATGCAGTACCTGCTGGACTGGTTTCGGCTGCCGGGCGATTTCGACAGCCAGCTCTGGCTCTCGCAGATCCTTCAGGGGCTGGGCATTCGGTTCGGCGTCGAGCACTGGCGGCGCAACATGCCGCGCTGCATGGGGGCGCTTTACTGGCAGCTCAATGACTGCTGGCCCGTGGCGAGCTGGGCCTCGATCGATTACCACGGCCGCTGGAAGGCGCTGCACTACATGGCCCGGCGATTCTTCGCCCCGCTGCTGGTGAGCGGCGTACCCGACGTGCAGCGGCGCAAGGTGGATCTGCACGTGGCGAGCGACCGGGGCGAGGCCGTCGACGGCCGGCTGCGCTGGCGCGTCACGACCGTCGGCGGCAGGACGCTGGAGGAGGCCGAGCGGGCGATTCGGATCGCGCCCCGCAAATCGACCCCCTGCGGCGCGCTGGCGCTGGCCGGGCCGCTCGCGCAACACCCCGCCCGCGACCTGATCGTGTGGCTCGCGCTCGATGTCGACGGCGCGGTCGTCTCAGAAAATACCGTGCTGCTCGCCCGGCCGAAACACATGGACCTGGAGCGGCCGGCATTCCAGACGCGCGTGCGGCCGCTGAAGGATGGGACGTTCAGCGTGCGCGTCAAGAGCGACAAGCCGGCGTTGTGGGTCTGGCTGGAATTGCGCCGGGACGATGCGCGGTTCTCGGATAATTTCTTCGACCTGCCGGCGGGCGGGGCGAGGGAAATCGTGATCCGCCCCGCGCGCAAGCTCTCGCGCGAGGCCCTCGAACGGCAGTTAAGCATTCGCAGCCTGGTCGATACCTATTGATTCGATCGACGCGATAGTTCAGGGGGTTTCCGAATCTCCCGGCGCGGGGGGCGCCGGTTTGCGCAGCGCCGGCAACGCCGACAGGACGAGACCCGCCAGCGCGCCGAGCAGCGCCAGGCCCGACAGGCGCGCGGCCGCGAATTTCGGCAGCGGCTGCCGCAGCTTGTGGGAATCGGCCACGACCTGCAGTTGCCGTTCGCGCCACGTCTCGTAGGACGGATGTGTCCGTTGCATCTCGATCAGCGTCGGGACGGTGCCGATCCAGAATTGTTGCAGTTCCTTCTCCGTCACGTCCTCGGGCCGCGCGGCGTCGGTGTAATTGCGCTTCACCATGAACTCGGGATACTGACTCTCCTCAATATTCATTAGAATTTCGGAATCTTCGGCGAACTCGCGATAGGCCCCTTCGATCAGCGCATCGCCGACATCGGCCACGGCCAGCGCCCGCATCGCGCGCGGCCAGGAAAAGCCGATGCCGGCGGCGCAGGCGAGCAGAAACAGCGCCGGTCCGGCCACCGCCGCCGCGCCGCGCGCGCCCGCCAGCCGGCCCCCGCCGCCGATCAGCAGGCCGGTCAGGAAAAATATGCCCGGCGCCGCCGCGCCGGCGCCGGGGGTCAGCGCAATGCCGATTGCGCCGGCGGCCCCCGCCAGCAGCATGATCAGGAATGGCAGAAATCTCATTAAGGTCATCTTTCTGACGGGGATTCGTGACCACGCAACGGAGTGTCGGTCCAATGCCAACCTCCGCCGCCGAAGCATGGGGCCGGTCAGCTCCGCCCCAGCCTCCGCGCCAGGTCTTTCGCGAAATAGGTAATGATCAGGTCCGCCCCGGCGCGCTTGATCGCCAGCGCCAGTTCCCATGTCACGGCGGCCTCATCGATCCAGCCGCGCGCGCCGGCCGCCTTCACCATCGCATATTCGCCCGAGACCTGGTACGCCGCCAGCGGCACGTTCACGTCGCGCCGGAGGGCCGCCAGAATGTCCAGGTTCGGGCCGGCCGGCTTGACCATCAGCAGGTCGGCCCCCTCCTCCAGGTCGCTGCGCGCCTCCTCCAGCGCCTCGCGCGCGTTGGCCGGGTCCATCTGGTGGCTCTTGCGATCGCCGAAGCTGGGCGGACTCTGCGCCGCGTCGCGGAACGGCCCGTAACACGCCGAGGCGTACTTGACCGCATAGGACAGGATCGGCGTGTTGCTCAGCCCCGCGTCGTCCAGCGCGCGGCGGATCGCCGCCACGCGGCCGTCCATCATGTCCGACGGCGCGATCAGATCGGCCCCGGCCCGCGCCTGCGAAACGGCCGTCCGGGCCAGCACGGCCAGCGTCGGGTCATTCTGGATCTCGCCCCGCTCGCCGACGATCCCGCAGTGGCCGTGGCTGGTATATTCGCACAGGCAGGTGTCGGCGATCAGGACCAGCCGGTCGCCCAGCGCCGCGCGCACCGCCCGCAGCCCCTGCTGGACGATCCCCTGGTCATGCCACGCGCCCGTCGCCTGGTCATCCTTGCTCTCCGGAATGCCGAACAGCAGGACGGCCGGGATCCCCAGGTCGGCCACTTCGCGGCATTCCTCCACCAACCGGTCCACCGAAAGATTGAACACCCCGGGCATCGAGGGCACTTCGCGGCGCACCCCCTGGCCGGGGCAGACGAACAGCGGCTGGACCAGGTCCTCCCGCGCCAGGCGCGTCTCGCGCACCATCGAGCGGATCGCGGGGTTCATCCTCAGGCGTCTGAGGCGGCGTATCGGAAAAGCGGCAGGCATCGGCAGGCGGCTCCCGGCTAAAGGGTTGACGTCATTCTAGCGGGCGGCGCGCGATTTTCCATGCTGGCGGCGCGCCGCCTTCGCCGCCCGCGGCCAACGGCGCCGGGCCGGGGAAGAAGCCGCGCCCACCCCGCCTACCGCGCCGGTTCGTCCGTCCCGCCGACGACCAGCCGCGGCGCCATGTCGCTGTAGAGCGCGAACTCGAACTGATTGTCCTCGCCCCAGGTCCACACTTCGCCGGTCATCACGCCGTGAGCCCCCGCCCCGCCCGAGCTGACGGCCGCGGCATTGTAGGCGTAGCGGAAATTGTGATAGCGCGGCCAGCCCCCCCGATGCGTCTGGCCCCCGGAGTAGAGTTTCAAATACTTGGGGCAGAACAGCGTCTTGGGATCGCTGATGTAGCCCTGCTCGACCAGCAGCCAGGGCAGACCGTCGTGCGAGCCGCCCGCGGCCGGGCCGTTCATTACCTGCGTGAATTCCGGTCCGTGCGATGGGAACGGTCCCGCCTCGCGGTCGGCGGGGGGGAGTACGTTGTGGTCGACGACGTAAGTCTGCAGCGCCGTGGCGATCGTGTGCAGATTGGCCGCGTCGGCCGATTGCAGCGCGCGGTCGTGCGCCAGCTTGAAGTTGACGACGGCGATCGCCGCCAGGATCGCGATGATCGCCACAACGATCAGCAGCTCGATCAGCGTGAAGCCCGATCGTTTCGGACGAGCCGCCGCAGAGCGCTGCGAGACGAACGCTGACTGGTGTTGGGAAGGTCGGAAGGCGCCGCAAGCCGCCATCTTCTCACTCCTCGAAGAAGATGAGTCGTCAACGGCGGGAACGGCCGGCGCGGGACGGGCATCGCCCCGTGCGGCGGGTTCTCGCGTGGCGGGCCGGCGGGTCTTCTGGCTTCCGGGTCATCCTACTGGCCGCGCCTTCCCAGCCCCAGGGGGGGCCAGTGGCGTTGTGCGGCGTTCGTCACCGGTTACAGCGGCGGGTCCGCGATGGATTCGCACCATCTTCCGAGCCGGGGCCGACGCCCCGGCATCGCCGGTCATGCCGTCAATATGCTAGGGAAAGAGGGGAATACGGTCAACCAGATCCTGAAAACAGGATCGCCTCCGCCGGCCCGCGCAGGCCGGTGGAGGCGATGCCTCACTCTTCGCCGTCGTCGCCGATGGCCTCGACGGGGCAGCCCTCCATCGCCTCGATGCAGAGCTGCTGTTCCTCTTCCGTCTCCGGCTGTTTGGCGACGAAGGAGTAGCCCCCCTCCTCATTGCGCTGGAAGTTGTCGGGCGCGGCGGCCCGGCAGGCATCGCAGTCAATGCAGGTGTCGTCGACGTAGAACTTGCCAGGCACGTTATCCGGGTATTTTGCGTCTTTGTCTGCCATGGAACTCTACTGCCTCCTGAAAGGTCCGATGCTCGGGCCGTTCTGAATGGATCTGCCCCGTCGGTTGGAACAAGGTCCATACCCGACCGATTGGGTCCGGTCCGCTGAACCGGTGCTGTGGCCGGTCGGGCGGCCGGTTTGCGCAAAAAGGCCGCAAAACCCTGAGAAACGGTTGCTTCCGTGGTTGTCGCCCGCGTCGGGCAGCCCGGATCCCCCCCGCCGACCGCGTGGCGGCGGCCCCCCGCCGCCAGCGCATTTGCACCACTTTTTCGCGGATCGCGCGGCGCAAATCAACCACAAAGATCAACCCCGCGCGCCGTGATCTCCATGTGCTTCCAAGCCGTCAGCCGGCGGCGCCGGCCGCCCCGTCGAGCCGCTGCGCCAGCGCACGGTACTCCTCCCACAACGCCGCCGGCAGACGCTCGCCGAACTGCTCGAAGTGTTCCTTGATCAGCGGCAGTTCCGCCCGCCATTCCTCCGGATCGACCGCCAGCAGGCTCTTCATCGAGTCGGCCGGGATGTCCAGCCCGCTCGTATCGATTGCCTCGGGCGTCGGCACATAGCCGATCGGCGTCTCGCGGGCCTCGGCCTTGCCCGCCACCCGGTTGATCACCCAGGCCAGCACCCGGCTGTTTTCGCCGTATCCCGGCCAGAGGAACCGGCCCTCGGGGCTCTTGCGGAACCAGTTCACGTAAAAGATTTTGGGCAGCTTCTCGGCGCTGGAACGCTCGCCGATGTTGAGCCAGTGCTGGAAATAATCCCCCATGTTGTAGCCGCAGAACGGGAGCATGGCCATCGGATCGCGGCGGACCTCGCCGACCTTCCCCGCCGCGGCCGCCGTTTTCTCCGAACTCATGATCGAGCCCAGGAACGTGCCATGGCGCCAGTTAAAGCTCTGGTGGATCAGCGGAACGAGCGAAGCGCGGCGGCCGCCGAACAGAATCGCATCGATCGGCACGCCCGCCGGGTCCTCCCAGGCCGGATCGATGACGGGGCACTGCGCCGCCGGGGCCGTGAACCGCGCGTTGGGATGCGCCGCCAGCCGCCCGCTGTCGGGGGTCCACGGCTGATACTTCCAGTCGATCAGCTCGGCCGGCGGTTGGTCGGTCATCCCTTCCCACCAGACGTCGCCGTCGGGCGTCAGCGCCACGTTGGTGAAAATCGAATTGCGCTGCAGGCTGTCCATCGCCATCGGGTTGGTGTCGTAGCTGGTGCCGGGGGCCACGCCGAAGAAGCCGGCTTCGGGGTTAATCGCGTAGAGCCGGCCATCGGCGCCGAACTTCATCCAGGCGATGTCGTCGCCGATCGTCCGCACCTGCCAGCCCGGCAGCGTCGGGATCAGCATCGCCAGGTTGGTCTTGCCGCAGGCGCTGGGGAACGCCGCCGCGATGTGGTATTTGCGCCCCTCGGGCGAGGTGATCGCCAGGATCAGCATGTGCTCGGCCAGCCAGCCCTCGTCGCGCGCCATCACCGAGGCGATCCGCAGCGCGAAGCACTTCTTGCCCAGCAGCGCGTTGCCGCCGTAACCCGAGCCGTACGACATGATCAGCCGCTCGTCGGGAAAATGCGTGATATACTTTTCGGTGTTGCACGGCCAGGGCACGTCCTTCTGGCCGGGGGCCAGCGGCGCGCCGACCGAGTGCAGGCAGGGGACGAACTCCCCGTCGGGGCCGAGTACCTCGAGCACCCGGGCGCCGACTCGCGTCATGATGTGCATGTTCGCCACGACGTAGGGCGAATCGGTCAGCTCGATCCCGATATGGGCGATCGGCGAGCCGATCGGCCCCATGCTGAACGGGATGACATACATCGTGCGGCCGCGCATCGCGCCGTTGAATTTCCCCTGCAGAAGCGTCTTGCACTCGTCCGGGGCCATCCAGTTGTTCGTCGGACCGGCCTCCTCCTTCGTTTGCGCGCAGATGAACGTGCGGTCCTCCACGCGCGCAACGTCCGACGGATCGGAGCGGCACAGGAAGCTATGGGGCTTCTTCGCTTCATTCAGTTTCACGAACGTGCCGCAGGCCACCATCCGCCGGCACATCTCGTCATACTCGGCGGCGGAACCGTCGCACCAGTAAACGGCCTCGGGTTGGCACAACTCGGCCATCTGCTGGACCCACTGATTCAATTTGGCGTTCGGGCTGCTCATACGTCGGGACCCTTTCCTGGGATGTTGAGGCGGGCAGGTTGAACGGGGCGATCCGTCGCGCGGGCGACGACCTGGGATCGGATGCGCCGGGCGGACGGCCCCGGCGTCTGAATCGGGGCGACTCGCCGGGCGGCGCCCGGCGAGCGGACCAACGCGCATCCGAGGGTCGGGTTCCCCATGCTGGCGCCGCGCGGGCCCCGCGCCGGGCGACCCGGTTCGCCCTACCTGTTTAGCGTCTCGCGGCGGGGATTACAAGCCGGACGATCATCGGGTGCGGTTTTCCGGCTGAAATCGGGAACGTGGCGGGTAGGAGAATCGGGACGATTTCGAGAGCCAGGGACAGGAACGGGAGCCGGGAGCCGAATTTACGAGATATCCCCGAGGGCGATCAGGAGCAGAAGGACGAGGACGACTCATTGCGGCCGTCGTCACGCAGATCCTTTCTGTCCCTACGTCCCTTACGTCCCTTATGTCCCTTCCATCCCTTCCCCCCTGTCTCCGCCAGGCAACACCGCGCCGGCCTGACTGTATCAAAAAAAATAACACTTCCCCCTTAAGTCGGCCGGCGGACGGACGATAATTCCTGTGTGGGGCAAGGCCGACCGAGCCAACGCCCCGCCGCTTCCAGGATGGAAACGGTCTCCTTTTCTTCCCCCGCACATGATTTGAGTTGATTCGAACGGCCCCCGTCGCCGCCCGCTCGGCGGCGGCTTCAGGCCGGTTCGGCCGGATCCCGCTTCGCCTCGGCGGAAACCGGTCCTCGCGCGGGGAAGGCGCGGCCAGGGCGGCCTGGAAGCTGGTTGTGAGGCGCCCGCGGCAAGGGCAGCCCGCGGGGGTCAGGATGGCCATCAGGAACGCGGCCCTTCGTCCGACCGGTTGCTCTTCGGAAGGACCCATCATCTCCACCTGGCGGATCGCGTCACGGGCAAGGATGCCCGGCTGACCTTCGCCAACTCCCACGCGGGACTTTCAGGGAGGAAAGTTCTCATGGCTCTGAGCGTCAATACCAACGTTGCCAGTCTCAATGCGCAGCGCAACCTTTCGGGCAATTCGCAAATCCTCGGCAAGGCGCTGTCGCGCCTGTCCTCCGGCCTGCGGATCAACCAGGCGGCCGACGACGCCGCCGGTCTGGCCATCTCGACCGGCCTGACCGCCCAGGTCCGCGGCCTCAACCAGGCCGTCCGCAACGCCGGCGACGGCCTCTCGCTGCTGGGCACCGCCGAGAGCGCGATCACCGAGCAGACCAACATCCTGCAGCGCATCCGCGAACTGGCGGTCCAGGCGGCCAACGACACCAACAGCACCACCAACCGCTCCTCGCTCAATGACGAGGTCATGGCGCTGGTCTCCGAGCTCGACCGCATCGCCGGCACCGTCGAATTTAACGGCCTCAAGCTGCTGGACGGCACGTTCACCGCCAAGGAAATCCAGGTCGGCGCCTACGCCGGCTCGAACCAGAAGATTTCGGTTGATATCAACGGCACCCGCGCCACCGCCATCGGCAGCCCGTACGAGATCGCCGGCACGGCGGTCACCACGGGGGGCTTCACCGAGGGC
>MVZB01000052.1 GCA_002068205.1 candidate division BRC1 bacterium ADurb.BinA292 | reverse complement strand
CGGCGGAAGGCGGCCTCATCTTCCACATATTGATAGGCCTCGGCCTCGTCGATCGTCTCGCTGCGCACCAGATCGGCCAGGAACTGGTCGAACAGCACGTTCCCGTCGCGCCGTTCCCGGATCACCGTCGCGATCGAGGGGATCTGATTCTCCAGCAGCAGCTTGCGGATCATGTCGTTGACGACCATGATCTCCAGCGCGGCGACGCGCCCCACGCCCCCCTTGCGCCGCACCAGCCGCTGCGTGATCGTCGCCTTCAGGTTGTTGGCCAGTTGGTCGCGCAGCAGCGCATGCTCTTCCTCCGAAAACTCCGACAGGATGCGTTCGACCGTGTGCAGCGCATTGGACGTGTGCATCGTGGAAAAGACGTAGTGCCCCGTTTCGGCGGCCCGCAGCGCCGTGCTGATCGTCTCCGGGTCGCGCATCTCGCCGATCAGAATCACGTCGGGGTCCTGGCGCAGCGCCTGCACCAGCCCGTGGCGGAAGCTCTCCACGTCGCGGCCGACTTCCCGCTGGCTGATCAGCGACTTCTTGTTCGTGTGCACCATCTCGATCGGGTCCTCGATCGTGATGATGCAGCGGCTCTCCCGGCTGTTGATGTAGTCGATCATCGCCGCCAGCGTCGTCGATTTCCCCGAGCCGGTCACCCCCGTCATCAGCGTGATGCCGCGATGCCAGCTCGCGATCGTCTTGAGCACCTCGGGCAGGCCCAGGTCGTCGATCGTGGCGATCCGGATCCGGATCAGCCGCATCACCAGCCGCAGCCGGTCGCGTTCGTAATACGCCGACACGCGGAACCGCATCCGTTCATCGGGCTGCCACGCAAAATCCGCCCCGCGCCGCTGCTGCAGGTCCCCGCTCACCTCCGCCGGCATGATCTGCCGCAGCAGTTCCTCGATGTCTTCCTTCGTGACGTGCGTGTTGGACACCGGCCGCATGTGGCCGTCGATCCGCACGAACGTCGGACTGTCCTGCACCACATGAATGTCCGAGGCGTTATGGGTGTATGCGCCTTCGACCAGAGCCTTGATATTGAGAGCCACGCGCCACGCGTTCCCGGTTGAATTTAAAGTAAAGAACGATGCCGCCCCCCCCCGCTGAAGTTCGTCTCTCCTCCCTCCTCCTCTTCCTCGCTCCCGAAGGCCCATCTCCAGAATTCGGCTCTCGGCTCCCCGTCCCTCGTCCTCGGCTCTCGAGCCATTTTTCTCCCTCGTTGTGAATGACAGGTTCATGAGCACCTTGTCCTCGACCCCTCCCGCCTGATTGTTCAGATCGCAAGTATTGGCCTTGACAGATCCGGCCCTTCTGTCCAACCATGGATTCGGGCACGGAACCCCGGCCCGCTCAGTCGGGGTTCGCGGATGACGTTTCATCCGTCATTCGTTCGCTGTTGCACTCGCTGTTCCGTTGGCTGAACCCTGCGCTGGCAGGGAGGCGCCGGTCGCCGCTCACGACCGACGCCGCCACCAAGTTCCCGTTGCCGTGGTGCCTGCTCATGTTGACTCTGGATAAGGCGCCGGCCTCCACGCCGGCTTCCGGCGCATTCCGCGCGGCTCAACCCGATCCAACCGACAACGATCCTCCGGTCGGCCTGACCGAGCTGACGACGTTCACCCTCCGTCACCGCTCCGGGCTCGAACAGATCGCCCTGGCCAACGAAAACCCGCTCTGCCGCCTGCTGGCTCGGACGCGCGAGGGGGAACGGGTCTGCAACCGCGGCTGCGGCATCGACCCCGCCGCGCCGCCCGACCGCCACGTCTGCCCCTTCGGCATGGCGATGCAGCGCCTCGCGCCGGCCGGCGCGCCCGACCCGCGCCTCACCAGCCGCTGGATCGGCCGCCGCTTCCTCTCGCTTCAGTCGCTGCACGCCGCGCTGGACCGCCTGCTGGCCGAGGGCCTGGACGAAGAAACGATCTTCGCCCACCTCCCCTCGAATCCCGTCGTGCTGATCCACGAGCTGCGCCGGGCGGCGGGCGATGCCGCGCGCGAAACGGACCACGAACCGTCCACGGATCTCGAAATCCCCCCGGCGGAACCGGCCGGTGCCGCGGCGCCGGCCCGCCAGCCGGACGAGCCCGAATTCCGGCCGTCCTCCGAACTGACTCACCTGCTCGAGTTCGTCCTCCAGCTTCAGACCCTGCTGGCCTCGTCCGACCAGCCCGGCTCGATCTGCGAGCGATTCCTGCGCGCCCTGGGCGGCCTGCTCCCGTTCGACGCGATGAGCATCTACCTGCGCGAGTCGGTCGATGCCGAGCCGGTCCTTGTCTCGACGGTCGAGCGCGAGCCGGCCGACGCCGCCCAGGCGCCCTCCCCGCGCGCTCACGACACCCGCCTGCCGGCCCACGCGATCGGCGCGCTGGCCCTCGGTGAGCGGCGCGTCATGATCCAGCAGGGCGACACCGTCCGGCGCTACGCCGGCGAGTTCCGCGGCCCGGGCCGCGTCGCCCTCCCGTTCCCTCTCTCCCGCGGCGAGGCCATGGGCGTCTGGCTGGCCGAGATCGATCACGAGCCGCGCGACGCCGCCGCCGAGTGGCAGCGCGATGCCCCCCTCTGGATGCAGGTGCTGGCCGAGGTCCTCGCCGCCCGGCTCGCCCAGGTCCCGGGCAATCCGGAACCGGCGCGCCGTCGCGAAACGCCGGCCCCGGCCTTCGCCGCCCCGTCGGCGCCCCCCCCGCCCGCCTGCCCACGCGACGGTCTGGCGCGCCGCTTGGCCGTCGAATCGGTCCGCTGCGCGCGCCATGGCTACGGCTTCAGTCTGGTCCTGGTCGGCGTCGCTTTCGAAGCCGAACGTGTCGCGCTCCCCGAGGCCGAACTGAGCGACCAGTTCCGCGCCGCTCTCCGCCCCTACGATGAATGCTTCCGGCTCGATGGCGGCGATGCCGTCTGGGCCGTGCTGTTGCCCCACACCTCCGAGCACGAGGCGCGCCGCGTCGCCTTCCGCCTCATCTCGATCGTCGAGGACGTCCTCGATGCCCACGGCGGCGCCGAGGAAATGGGCATTCGGCCCGGCGCGGGCATCTCGCTGTGGGGCGTCGATGCCAGCTCCGCCGACCAGTTGATCCACCAGGCCGAAGCCGCGCTGGCCCGCGCGCTGGCCTGCACCCACGAGCCGGTGATCCAGGTCTTCGGCCATGGCGAGGATGCCGAGGTCGGCTGAGCGCGCGCGGGCGGGGCGCGCCGCGGTCCCCGCGCGCCGTCGGCGCGACGCGCGTAGGGGGTTTGTCGTGAATTTACTGGCCTGCTCCGCGGCTCATGCGGCATAGTGGAAATCCTCTCAGGATGAGGCTCGGTGGGCGGCCGACGGAACGACGCGCCGCGACGCCGGGCAGCGGAGGCTACCCCGGTCCGCGACCGCGCCGAACGGTCCGCCCCACTCCAGGAGGAGCCGCCCGCGCCAGGCCCACCGCTGGCGGGGCCACCCTGGATCGCTCGGGACAGGAGCCGATGGGGCCGATGGCGATGCCCGATTCCACTCGCCCCTGGCGGGATCTGACGGCGGCGCGCCCCCGCGAGGAATTCGCCGGACGCCGCGATCTGCTGCTGCGCCTGCGCCTCTGGGCGCGCCGCGCCGACGGCCGCGGTCCCGATGCCCTCGGCCTGACCGGTCCCGCCGGCTGCGGCCGCAGCGAGATCCTGCGCCAGTTGACCCTCGACCTCGCCGCGCGCGAAACCCCCATCCCGTTCTATTTCCTCCAAGCCGAAGCCCCTGGCGGCTCGACCCCCGGCGCGCTGGCGATCACCTCCCCCGTCGGCTGGCTCAGCCTCCTCCGCGCGCTCATCCGCCAGACCCTGTTCCGCCAGGGCCGGCTCGAGGCCGACGAGCGCGTCTGGCTGCGCCGCGATCCGTCGCACCTCTCCGGCATCTGCCATGGCGCCGAGCTGCACAGCCTGGCCGAACTGACGCTGACCGCCGCGCCCGATGATGCCGAGTTGGGCTGGGAGGCCGTGCTGGCGGCCCTCGCCGCCGACCTCTCGGCCCCGCCCCTGCTGATCGTCGATGGCCTTGCCCCCCTGCCATGGCCCGAGGCGCGCGCCGCGCTCATGCCCCTTGTGCGCGCGGCCCTCCGTGCGGGCGCCGACCTGCTGCTCGAGGGCCCCGAATCGCCCGAGGACTGGCCCGCTGCCGACGCCTTTCAGTGGCTGGCCGTCCCCCCGCTCAACGAGGAGGAGTCGCTCGCCCTGATCAGCGCGGCGGCCGTCCGGGCCAACTGGGCGCTGCCGCTGCCCGCCTGCCGGCCCGTCGTCCGCCGCCTGGGCGGACGCGCCGCGTGGCTCCACGCCTGGGCCGCCAGCGTCGAGCCGGGCGCCGAGGAAGACGATCCCCACCGTCGCGCGCATCTGGCCTATGTGGATCTGGCCTGCGGCAGCCATTGGGCCAACCGGCTGATGCAGCAGTTTCAGCATGTCGTCCGGCTCAATCTGCGCGAGCCCGCCCTGCGCCTGATCCAGCGCGCCGTTCAGTTGGATCGCCCGCTCTCGGCCGATGAGGTCCTGGCGTTTCTGCCCTGCTCGCCCGCCGAAGCCGAGCGCATCCTGGAGGGCATCGGCCGGCTCGGCCTGTTGACGCGCCGCGGCGCCCGCTGGGGCGCGCCGGCGATTCCCCTGCTGGCCGACTGGGCGCACCTCTACCTGACCGCCGGCGCCGACACCGACGCACTCCCCGCCGAGCGCCTCCGCATGCTGAGCGCCCTGCTGCGGACCGAGGTCCCCGCGCCCGAAGCCCCCCCGGCCGCCGCGCGCTTCCCCGACGCGCGCGCCCTGCTGGCCGAGTTCCGCGGCCAGAGCGTGCCGGAGATGCTCTTTCAGTTCGCCGACTTCAGCGAGGCCGCCGGCCGCATGACGCTGGCCGAAGCGCGCGAGCTGGCCGCTTCGGCCGCCGCCGCGATGCCGCTCCCCGAAATCCTCGGCGTCGCCCCATGGCAACCCGCCGGCTGGAGCGAGCGCCACCGGCGCCAGGCGCCCCCTGTCTACTACGCCCACGGCTATCGCGGCGGCAAATACCAGCGCAGCCACGAGGAAGTCTGGCTCCTGTTCGACCTGCGCGCCGTCTCGGTGCTGACCAGCGTGGAGATCGACCGCGCCCTCGGCGCGGCCCGCGCCTTCGAGCGCCGCATGGGCCCCGGTCGCTACCGCCTCTGGTTGCTGGTGGGCAAGATGGCCTCCCCCGAGGCGATGGAACGCCTGCGCCAGGAGCAGATCCTCGCCTCCGGTCCGACGCAGATCGAATTGCTCGTCGACCTGCTGAAACGGGCGCGGCGCGGCGACGGCGATCCGTCCGCCGCGGCGGCTACGCCGGCCGACCTCCCGCCGGACGAGACCGCCGACCCGGCCGGCGAATCGGCAAGCGCCCCGGCTCCGCCCGGCCGCCCCGGCGGCGTGATCGTCCTCGGCCACTCGCGCTCGCGGCCCGAAAATGAAATCAGCCAGCTCAGCCTGCCGGCCCGTTCCGAGAGCGAAGTGATCGCCGCGATGATGGCCGAAAAGGTGGCGCTCCAGGCCGGCCTCGATCCCGCCGCCGCCGGCCAGGTCAAGACCGCCGTGCTCGAAGGCGTGCTCAATGCGATCGAGCACAGCCCGAGCCCCGAAAAAATGGTCGAACTCCAGTTCGCGGTCGATCCGCTCGCGCTCGAAGTTGTGATCCAGAATGAAGGGACTGAGTTCGACCCCCTCGCCATCCCCGAACCCAACGCCCGGCGCAAGCTGGAAACCGAGAACAAGCGCGGCTGGGGTATCCGCCTGATGCAGCGCTTTATGGACGAGGTGGGTTATGAGCCGTTCCCCGGGGGCACCCGGCTGCGGCTCGTCAAACGGCGCCCGGCCCCGCGCGGCCGGCGCGCCGAATCAACCAACGCCTGAGCGCGGCGGCCCCGGTCGCCTCACTCACCGGCGCGCGTTCCCCCGGCGAAGGGACCGCCCCCGGAGCTCATTTGCCGATCGCTGTCGCCCGCTGTCGCAGACGCCGAGGATGGAGGAGCCCAACGTGGCATCGCCCGAAACCCAGTTAACCATTGCCGTCCAACGTGAGGCCGACCATGTCGTCATCGTGCCGACCGGATACCTCAACGCCCTGACCGGCGAACGGATCGACAAGGTCTGCGATGCCCTGCTCAAGGAAGGCATCAAATACATTCTGATCAACTTCAAGCAGGTCGAGCTGATCAATACCATCGGCATTTCCATCCTTGTCGGCATTATCGAAAAGGTCCATCTTCAGGGCGGCCTTGTCTATTTCACCCACCTGGGCGGAACCAACCTGGAAATCTTCGAGGTCCTCGACCTGGGCAGCGTCGCGCTGTTCTTCCCGACCGATGACCAGGCGCGCGAGCATCTGCGCCACGACCGCGAAACGCAGCGCCGCGCCCTCGGCCAATAACCCGGAGCCGAACTTTCGCGCCACTTCGCCTTCCCCTTGGAATGAGCCATGCCCGAATCGCTCAACCCCCGCCTGCTCTCCTTTTATCTCGCTTCGCTCCACGAACTGGGCGGCGCGCTGGCGCGCACGCCGAGAAAGCTCGACCAGAACAAGCCCCTGCGCGAATCGCTCTATCGCGTCCTCGGCACGTTCGCCGTCGGCGCCGGAATGATCCTGCTGTGGGATGAGGACGAGGCGCTGCTGCGCGCCGCCGCGGCCAAGGGCCTCCGCGCCCCGGCCGAGGGCCTCCCGCTCAAGCCGGCCTTGGCCCGCGCGCTGGCCGCCGGCCGCCGGCCGTTTCACCCGCACCTGCTGCCCGGCGGCCTCGCCGACGCCGAGCCCCTCTTCCGCGAACTCATCGGCCGCCGCAACATCCAACTGATCGTCCCCCTCACCAGCGGGCACGAGTTCGCCGGCCTGCTCCTGCTCGGGCCGCGCGTCAACGGCCGGCCGCTGTCCCCGCTTGAAACCGACGTGCTGACCGAGATGGCCGGCGTGATGGCCCTGCGCATCACCGATGCGCGCGCCCGCCGCCGGCTCGACCGGCAACTTCACGAAACCCGCCGGCTCAATCGCGAGCTGCGCCGCATCTATCTGGAGACGGTCCGCGCCCTCGCCAGCGTCATCGACGGCCCCGAGCAGGACCATCGCCCCGGCCATTCCGCGCGCGTTGCCGCCCTCGCGGCGCAGATCGGCCGCCGCCTCGGGCTGGACCGCGACCGCTGCGAGGCCCTCTATCTGGCCGGCCTGCTGCACGACGTCGGCAAGCAGATCATCGACCGCGACCTGTTGCGCAAGTCCGGCCCGCTCGCCCCCGGCGAACGCGCGCGCGTCGAGGAGCACGCCGCCGCCGGCTACGAACTCATCAGCCACCTCCGCTTCCCCTGGGGCGACGTCGCCGAGATCATCCGCCATCACCACGAACGGCTCGACGGCACCGGCTACCCCGACCGCCTGCGCGGCGACGAACTCTCGATCGAGGCCCGCGTCCTGATGATGGCCGAGGCGTTTGACTCGATGGCCAGCGATCAGCCATGGCGGCCCCGCCTGACGATCGAGCGTATCGTCGAACAGATCGAGGCGAACCTGGGACTTCAGTTCGAGCCGCGCGTCGTCCAGGCCCTGTGCGACGCCGTCCAGGACGGGCTGGAATCGCCCGACGGCGCGGCGGGGGAGGCGGCCGTGTTTGGCGCGCCGGGCGAACCGGAGTTTGTCCCGCATCTGCGGGCGTCGTTCGACCCGGCGCTGATCCACCAGATGCTCGGCGAACTGCGCAGAAGACTCAACAACCCCCGGCTCAATCGCACCGCGCGCGTGATCGAGATCGTCGAACCCGCCGGCTGACCCCGCCCAACGCCCCCCGCTTGCCTCTCTTCCCGTTTTGGCTCTCTTGAAAAACCGTCCCTCGTCTCTCGTCCCTCGCCTCGTCCCTTCCCGCCCCTCGCCTCCCTCCTGCACCGGCGACCCGTAGGGGGCAAATACCCAAGTCCGCGCAACGATCGGCCGGAATCAAGCGCGGGGTGACGGCCGCGGGCCGGAACCCTGCGTCGCCAACCCCAACGCCCCGAATCCCCGCAAGGGGTGTCCGGAAATTCCTGCCGCCCTCGCACCCGCGAGTCAGCCGCTCAACCGGCCTCGCGGAACAACGCGTCGAGCGTGTCGACGCCGAAGAACGGCCAGTCGAATTCCTGCCCCAGCGCCAGCGCCTTGAGCAGAAACACCAGCCCCACGCCGAACCGGCTCTCGGCCTCCACCCCCCGCAGCCGCAGCGCCTCCTCGAACAGGTAATTGACCGGGTCGTCCAGGTGGCCCGTCGGGCCCACGCCGCGGATCTCCGGCTTGAACAGATCGGGCTGCGCCGTCGCCGGCGAGGGCGATTCGGGCTGCCGAGCATAAACCATCTGGTTGTTCAGGTAGTGCGCCAGCCGCTCGGTCTCACGCAGCGCAAACGTCAGGCCGTGGCGCTCCACGTCGCACGCCAGCGGCCGGTATATCGTCCACCCCTGATGGTGCAGCCGCCGGCGCAACGGCTCCACGCCGCTCACCTCGCGCCGCCACCCCTCCTGCTCGCGCGCCAGATCGGTGAACAGCCAGGCCACGGTCTCCGGTTCGAACCGGTCCTGGCTGTGCATCAGCAGTTCGGCGCGCAGCCGGTCCAGCAGCGTCGTCTCCTCGATCTGATTGAGCCGCCCCAGCAGCAGCTCCAGATCGCAGCGGAACATCTCGGAATGGAACAGCTCGTCGAACCGGCTCAGCGCATTGGTCAGGTCGGCGAACGCCGTCTGCGCGTCGTAGCCGACGGCCCAGCGGTCACCCTCCGCCCGGCAATACAGCCCCCAGCTGCCGTTGGCTTCGCTCCGTTCGGTGCGCCGGACCCACTGCAGCATCAGAATCCAGCGCCAGAGCACCGGCTCCACCTGGTCGGGCGGAAGCTGAACCGCGTAGGCGAGCTGCAGCGCCCAGTGCCGGATCCAGCCGCGCAGCGAATCGGCCCCGCGCAGATGCTGCGACCCCAGCCGCAGCGCATCGACCTCCGTGCGCGCCAGCGCCGCCAGTTCCGGCAGCAGCCCCTCATCGTAATCGCCCGCCGCCGTCGCCTGCTGCAGCGCCGTCTCCTCCGGCAGCCGGTAGAGATCGATCCGGTCCCGCGTCAAGAGCAGCAGCCAATCGGCCCGGCTCGCGGCGACGCCGTACGCCAGCGCCATCCGCGTCTCGATCGCCAGATTCAGAAAACGCGGGAACAGGTCCTCGTCCCGCGCCAGCACCACCGACTCCAGACCGATCAGCAGCAGCCGCCGGCCGGCGGGATTTTCCACCTCGGCGCACTGCGCCTCGTGAACCCCCTGATACGTGCGGAACTCCAGCCGCGGCGCCGACGGTTGGTCCGCCGGCCGCCAGCCGCAGCGCTGCAAGTCGGCCAGCACGCCATGACACGGCGGAAACAGGCGGAGCGATGACGGATCGGCGTGCATTGTCACGTCAGGGACCAATCCCGAAACCAAAGATCGTGGGACCCAATCAAGTCAACATGCTGCGCCACTCCCTCCGCCCCTTTCAACTCCCGTTTTCCCCCCACCCCTCACTTCGTCCCTCGTCTTCGTCCTCGTGATCGCCCGCCCCCCGGGGATCAAGGTCGATTCAGCCCGCCCCCTCGGCTATCATGAATTCGTAGCCGGGTTTTCCAATCGAGGCGGGGCGCGCTGTCGTGGCGCCCCCGGACGCCACCTCCGCCGGAGATGCCGGTCTTGACCCCACACCGACGCCATCGCCTCCGTTGGCCGCTGCTCGGCCTGTTCGTCCTGGTGATGGTCGGCTGCCTGGTCGGGTCGATCTTCTTCGCCGGCCAGCCCATTCGCCGCCTCTACGAGCGCAGCCAGGCCGACAGCCTGCTGGCGATGGCCCAAATCCTCAAGACGCCCCTCCTCCCGCTCGTCCTTGTGGAGAACCGCTGGGCCGACGCCGAAGCCCTCGCCCAGCGTCTCGGCGCCGATGCCGGCGTCCGCATCACCCTTCTGCTGCCCGATGGCACCGTCATCGCCGACTCCGAGGAGGAACCCGCGCGCATGGGAAACCATGGCGACCGGCCGGAAATCCGCCAGGCGTTCCTGGAGCGTCGCGGCGATGCCGTCCGCCCCAGCGAGACCCTGGGGACGCGCATGCTCTACGTGGCGACGCCGCTGCATCACGGCGGCCGGATGATCGGCGTCCTGCGCCTCGCGCTGCCGCTCGCCCCCATCGACGATGCGCTCGCCGCCCACCGCCGCCTGATGCTCCGCAACGGCCTCCTCGTCACGCTCGCCACCGCCCTGCTCGGCCTGTTGGTCGTCTGGTTGTGCGTGAACCATGAGGAGCGGCGCTAATCGCTGATCCGTATCGCTATCGCGATCGCCATCGCGTCTCCGCCCGCCCTCGGCCGCCGACCCGCGCCCGACGCTCCCCCGCCGCTGTTGTCTCCCCCGCGCGTCGTGATAGACTGGGATTGGTGCCGCTGCCTGATTTCACTCCCGGAAGCCCTCCCGTGTCCCCTCTCTCCCTTCGTCATCGCTTGCTGATCGTCGTCTGGGCGCTCGCGGCGAGCGGGTGCGTCTATACCCCCCCCGCGCCCGAGCCGGGCCAGGACCCGCGCGAAACGGTGATGATCGTCAACGGCCTGCCGATCACGCGCCTGCAACTGGAAGAAGAAATCGACGCCGTGCTGGCCGAGGCCCCGCCGGGCATCGAGGAACGCGAACTGCACGAAAAGGCCCCCCTGATCCGCGACGAGGCCCTGCGCCGCCTCATCTTCGACCGGATCATCGAGGCCGCCGTCGCCGAACACGGCATCGAGGTCTCCGAGGCCGAGGTCGACGACGAGATCCGCACCATCGCCGAATACCTCACCGCCCACGGCCGCACGCTCCCCGACGCGATGCGCGAGATGGGCGACACCACCCACACGCTGCGCATGGCCATCCGCCGCCAACTGACCGAGATCAAGCTGTGGGACAAGCTGCTCAACCTCCAGCCGCCGACCGAGGAGGAACTGCGCGCCTACTACCAGGCCCACCGCGAATGGTATGTCGAACCCGACGCCGTGCTGATCTATCAGATCGTGAAATTCCGCCCCGAGGGGGACGACTCAGCGGATGCCGATGAGCGCTTGCGCAGCGAGATGGCGCTCCTCCGCAACCGCTGGCTGGCCGGCGAGGATTTCACCGAGCTCGCGCGGCGCTACTCCGACGGCGCCCACGCGGCCCAGGGCGGCAAGATCGGCTGGATCACCGCCGACGTCAACCTGCCCGCCGAAGTGGTCGAGGCCGCCTTCACCCAGCAGGTCAATCAGGTCGGTGAGGTCGTCCAATCCCCCATGGGCTACCACCTGGTGTGGGTGGCGGCGCGCCGCCCGCGCAAGCAGCTTTCCTTCGAGGAGGCGCGACCGGTCGTCGAGGACCATTTCAGCCACGAACGGCGCCGCGAGCCCGTGATTCAGCTTTACGAGAAAATGCGCCAGGAAGCCACGATCGCCCTCGCCGGTCTCCCCCCCGCATTCCGCAGGGATGCCAGATCGTAGCCGGTGGTTGAGCGCAGCGACACCACCGGTCGCCGGCCGCCCCTCCCCCGCATCCCGCAGGGATGCCACATGAATGCCACACCCGCCCCCTACCCCTGCCTGTCCAACTCCTCGAAAACCGCTTTCATCAGCAGCGGCCAGACGGCCGTCGCGTCGGCCATCACCTCGGCGAATCGCCCCCCCTCTTCCGGCGGCATGAACTTGCCCCAGCTCACGCCCTCCGAATACGTGCAGCCCGACAGCCCCCCCCAATGCACCGGCTCGGGGCAGATGCGCACCCCGTACTTGAACCGCGGCGCCTTCATCCCGGTGCCGATGCGGTAGTTGGTGATGTCGAAATACGGGGCCACCTGCTGCGCCCAGTTGCGCGGCACGCCCCCGCCGATCGTAAAGATCCCCAGCGTCCGGGCGCGACCGATCAGCCGCGCATACTCCTGCAAATCAAGGAACGGATTGTAGCTCGGCACCGCCTGGTAAATCTCCTCCGGCGTCAGGCTCTCCAGCTCGGCCCCCTGCAGCGCCTTGCTCATCGCCCACGTCGAGAAGTCCAACCCCATCTCGCTGTCGGTGAACGCCGGCACGAACACCGGCACCTCGCGCAGGTAGGCGCTGCGCAGAATGCCCACGCCGGCATCGAGCTCATCGAGCCGCCGGCCCACCGCCCGGCAGAACCGCGCCGACGACCAGACCCCGTCCTCCGGCGCGTTGTGGTCCAGCACCTCCCGCACGAGCCGCTCGACATTGTTCAGATTGGCTTCCATCTCCAGCGTGTCGTAAATTCGGTTATATCCCTTGGCGAACAGCTCGCGGTCGTCCATCGTCGGGTCGTATTGATAATGCGTCAGCCCGATCGACTCGGTCAGCCCGTGCGCCATCAGCGCGCCCGTCGCGACGATCGCCTGCACCAGCCCCCGGTCGATCAGCTCGCAGATGATCCGCCCCTGCTTGGCGACGGTCATCGCGCCTGACAGCGTCAGGACGACCGTCGTCTCGGCGTCGCGCATCATCTGGACCAGGATTTCAAACGCTTCCCCCAACTGGCGGCCGGCAAACGCCGTCTGGCGCATCGCGTGCAACAGATCGGCGAACGATTTGATCTGGCTCAGATCCAGACTTTCGAGCGGCGTGAGCCCGTCCAGGGTCCCGTCGTGCAAGGCATTGCGGTCCATGGTGCGTGAACTCCGTCTCGTTGGAAGTCGGACGCCGACTCGCCCGGGCAACGCCCTCCCCGTCGGCGGGCGATGGCCCTACCCGTAGCACAGCGCCGGCGCGTTGGAAATGAAAAGGTTCCCCCGCGTTCGCAAACGCGAGGGAACCCGGCTGCTTCAAGGAGAGCCGCCGCGGACCGCACGGCGCACTGGCCCGGCGTCGATGGCACGCACGTCGCCATCGCCGCCGCGGCGCTTCACGCCGGCGGATGAGCCTCCGGCCGCGGGGCTCGCGGTTAGTTCGTGACGCCGCTCAGGGCGCCATCGGGCGAGTTGACGGGATCGGGTGTGGTAAATCGGGGAACCGCCCGGATCTCGACGTCACCCAGATCCAATTCCTCGCGCATGGCGGCAAGCACATCGCGCGGGTTGGTGTGTCCACAGGTGAAGATATCGAGTGCCACCAAGCCCAGATCGGCGTAGGTGTGGGCCGAAACGTGACTTTCGTCGAGCATCACGATGGCCGTGAATCCCGGCGGCGAGTCCTGACCGAATTTGTAGCGGATTTGGGAGATGACGGTGGCGCCGGCCCGGCGAGCGGAGCGGGCCATCACGTCGAGGAAGAGCTCGTCGTTCAGGCAGAGCGACGAATTTACGTTTCGGCAGTCGACCAGTAGATGTTGACCTCTCTGCACCTCATAAAACCCCCTTGTTTCGAATTGGTTTCCACCGCCACGCTGGCGAGTGGCCCTGCCCGCGGCAGGGGGGGTGAGGCCGCATGGACGCTGAGGCGGCGGTTGCGGCGCGGCTGGACTGGCCGCGCCCTCACTGGCGGGACGCGAGCCGGATTCACTATAACCCAGTTCCGCCCTCGCGCAAGCCAAATCAGCAGCATTTGGTGAAAAAAAATCGTCCCCGCGCCAGTCCCTTTTTCGCCGCGAAGTCCTCTAGTCTCAAAGCTGGGGAACCTCACTCACTTCAACTCGTAAACGCCAGTCTTTTGAACCTCGGAACGCCGCTTTCCCGAAGCGGAACGCGCGATTTTTCTGAGACTTGCAACGCCCCTCTTCTGACCCTGGGAGCCCCGCTCTCCTGACTCGCGTCGCCCCTTTTCAAGCCCGACTCATCCCATCCACCTCTCCATCCTCCGCGCCTGCACCCCTCCGCGTCTCTGCGCCTCGCCGTGAGCTACATCGCCCCCAACACGGCCCTCCCCAAAACTCGGCTCCCGGCTCTCGTCCCTCGTCCTCGGCTCCCGAATCCCCCCGCACCCCGCAGGGATGCCAGCGAATAGCCGAGCGACGCGCCACCCCGGTGTGGGACCGGCGCCCCCGCCGGTCGCTTCCCATTCCCATCCCTTTCGTGCCCCTTCGCGTCTTTCGCGATCCCGTCTGTTTCCGCTGACAAGATCCGTCCGCATGGGCCGCCTCAGCGGGGCGGAAAACGGCCCCTCCCCGCGGGGCGGCGCATCTCGCCCATGCACGAACGGACCTGATTTTCATCTTCTCAGGGGAACGTCAAAGCCGTCGTGAAGCGTCCGGTCAGTCGCGAACAATCAGCCAGCCAGTAGTGCTTGAGATCGTCCCATCGGGTGGAGGCCTACTCGCCATTGCGGGCCTTCTTGCCAGGGCCAACCCCGGCGGTCGTCTCCTCGGGGCGGAATTCGATAACTACCGTTTGCGGCTTGCTGACCGCCCGCGCCGGCGGGCTTTTCTTGGGCCCCTCGGGGCCCTGTCATTAGCACCGGGCCGCGGCCCGGTGACTCGTTACAACAAATGTTTCTAACCGTTTCAACGGTTTCCCCGCAACCCGCTCATTTCATTCTCCGCCTCACCCCGTCCATCGGAGGCCCCCTGAGCCCATCAACCGCCTTCCCCCTCTACGGCAGAACCGGCTGGGCGGGCGTGCTGCTTGTCTCACCGTCCGCCCCAGCCTCGTCGGATCGCCCTTCGGATTGCGCGCCGCCAACGCCGCCGCCGCCCCCCGCGCCCCCCAGCCCCTCCGCGCGGATCCGCGCGATGGCGCCGCCCCCCTGTGCCGCCAGCTCCGGCGTGATGTCGGGCTGGGCCAGCGCCGCCTGCCAGGCGTAGACGGCATATTCCCCGGCGCCGATCTGCGTGAACGCCTCGGCCGCCCGCGCCAGCGCCGCCGCCGACCGGTCGCCGCCATCCAGCACTTCCATCGCCGGCATCAACTGACTGTAAAAGGTCATCGCGCGCTGCGACAGAACATCGCTCTGCCGCACGAATTCGGCATCGTCCGGCATCAGCGAGCGCAACAGCGACAGCTGGTAGTAGGCGTCGTAGAACAGCGGATCGATCAGAATCGTCGACGCCAGCAGCCGGTGGATGACCTGAAACAGTTGCCGGCGGATCTCCAGCGGCGGGAGCTGTTCGGCCTCCTCCGCCTTGCCCACCTGCTGCTGATACGTCTGGTTGAGCAGCAGCCCGCTCTGATAGTAGGCCTGTTCGGCGTAGGGGTATTCGTCGCGGATCTCCTGCAGGTTCGCCAGCGCGTCGGGTTGATGCCCCGCCCCCCAGAGCTGGACCGCCGTATCGATGCGCTGGCCGACCTCCCGGGTCTGCCCCTCCAGCTCCACCATCCGGCGGTTGAGCGCCTCGCGCGTCGCCGCATCCTGCGCGATTTTCTCCGCAAACCAGAGGATTTCAATGGCCGGGAACCAGGCCTTCCGTTCGGCCAGTTGCTCGGCGACCTGCCGGTAGACCGCGACATCGGCCGGCTGATGCGCCAGCCAGCGGCGCCGTTCCTGAAGCCAGGCCAGCTCGGGCGCGCCGGCTTCGACCGGCGCAAGCAACGGATGCGTCGGCGCCGGCGGACCGTCCGACGGCGCAGCCGCTTCCGGCAACGAGTCAAACGCCTGCTGGCCCGAGATCGGCGGGTCCGGACGCCGCGCCGGGGCGGATTCCTGTGCCCCCGGCGCGGGGGCGAGCAGCGCGATCGCCAGCACGATCAGTCCAATCCCTAGACGTCGATTCAGGCCATTCATTGCCGCTCTGCCGCCCCTGCCTTCCTGTTGCCAGTCTGTCCGCACCGCAAGCTGAGAGGGGGAGCATAACATGCGCTCTCACCGTCGGCAACGCATCAGAATCCATCGTATCGTCATCGCCATCAAACCGTTTCAACGGTTTCCTCATAACCCGCCCCGCG
>MVZB01000051.1 GCA_002068205.1 candidate division BRC1 bacterium ADurb.BinA292 | reverse complement strand
CCGCCACTTTCAGCGGCGGGAAATGGGGTTGACAGAACGGAAGAGCGGGCCTTCGGGAGCGATCACGAGGACGAGGGACGAGAGACGATTTTAGAGAAAGGGGAGATTGACATGGAACCCCCACGACCGAAGGCGGATGAGATTCTGATCCGGCCGGAGCCGACGCCCAATCCGGACAGCGTCCGGTTTATCGTCAGCGAGCGGCTGTTGGAAGGGGGGACGGCCGATTTGAAGCGTTCGGCCGGCGCGCTGGAGCGCTCGCCCCTGGCGCGGAAAATTTTCGAGGCCTGCGAGGAGGTGCAGGGGGTCTTTCTGGGACCGGATTTCGTGACGATCACGGCGCGGGAGACGGCCGACTGGCCGACGATCGCCGACGCGGTCGACGTGATCGTGCGCCAGCACCTGGCGGCCGGCGAACCGGTGCTGCTGGGCGACGCGGACGCGGCGCATGGCGCCGCGGCGGACACGGAGGTCGCGCGCGGGATCGCGCGAATTATCGACGCGGAGATCCGTCCGGCGGTGGCGATGGATGGCGGCGACGTCATCTTCGGCGGCTATGAAGACGGCATCGTCAGCCTCTACCTGCGCGGGGCGTGCCACGGTTGCCCCAGTTCGATGATGACGCTCAAAATGGGGATCGAGCGGCGGCTGAAGGAAGAGTTTCCCGAGATCGTGTCGGTTGAGGCGATCTGAAAAAGGGCGCCGCCGGGCCCGACCCGCTCCTTCCAGGCCGGTCTTATTCCGACCGGGAGCCTTCTTCCATCAGCTTGAGCTGGATGGTCAGTTCGGCCAGTTCGCGGTCCTTGGCCTCGAGCTGTTCGCGCAGGCGCTGATTCTCGCGCTCCAGGGCGGCGCGGCTCATTTCGGGATCGATTTCCACGGGAGGCGGGCCGTCGGCGCGCGCGAGGGTTTGCTCGCGCAGCCACTGGCGCGCGGCCTCCATTCCGCCGCGGCTGAACAGCGCGGCGCCCGCCCCGAGCGCCAGGCAGGCGACGATCAGGCCTAGCGTGCGTCCCCAGCCGCTGGGGTTGGCGCGGGCGGCTTTCCTGCGGGCCATGGCGCGACGGTTCCCCGGCTAGTTCAGATACGTGAGCGGATCGACGGGCTTCATGTTGTGGCGGATCTGGAAGAAGAGCATCGGCTCGCCGGAGCGATAACGGCGACCGGCGCTGGCAATCTGTTGACCGCACTTGACCTGGTCGCCCTCCTTGACCAGCACCTTGTCGTTATAGCCATAGGCGCTGGCGTAGCCGTCGCCGTGGTCGATCACGATCAAGTTGCCGTAACTCATGAATTGCTGGGCCAGCAGAACCTTGCCATCGCGCGCGGCGCGGACGGCGGCGTTCTCGGCGGTGGCGATCTCAATCCCGTGGCAGGCCTTGCGCCAGCCCTCCTGAAACCGCGAGACGATGCGCCCCTTGGCCGGCCAGATGAAGCCGGCGGCGGAGGGAGCGTCGCCGCCGACCTCGGGCTGGGGCGCGACGGCCGGTTTTGCTGCGGATTTCGCGGGTTGTGACGCCTCGATCGCGACGGGTCCCGTTTTGAAACCTGTCAAGACGCCGGCGCGCTTCTTCGCCGGTTTGGGAACGGGGTTCCCCCCTTCGACCGATGCCTTGGAGAGGATCGGCGCGGCCTGGGCGACGGCGGTCTTGTGCGCCGCGGGCTTCTTGGGTGCCGGCGGGAAGGCGTCCTCGAGCACCGGGAGCGCGGCGGCCGAGGCCGCGGCGACCTTGACCTCCGGCTCGGGCTGCGGCGGGTTGCGCAGCAACGGGGCTTCGTGGAGCCGCTGCTTGAGATCCGCGGTGGCGGACTTGGAGGGGATGACGCGCTTGGTCTGCGCCTGGGCGACCTTGACTGTTTCCTGAGGGGGCGCCCACGGCCGGTCGGGGACGAGTTCGGGGTGGTTCTGTATCCGGGCAAGCACGCCGCGCAGGCTCTCCCGGTTGTTCGTGGGGGGGATGTAGATGCTGGTGGCGGCGGCGGGGACGGTGTCCTCGGCGGCGCGGTTGAGGAGCGCGACGAGCGCCGGTTCGCGGTCGTAGCGGCGGGCAATCTCGCCGATCCTCTCGCGGCCGTCGGCCGGATGCAGCCAGCCGTTGCGGTAATCCAGGACGACGCGCTCGGGGGGCGCGGGCGTGACTTTGGTGATCGTGCGAGGGGCGCGCGCGCAGCCGGCGGCCAGCAGGAGCGCGGCGCACAGCACGAGCGAGCCCGGGCCCGCGAGCCATTTGCGACAACGTTGTTGCATGCGTGGAACGGTGGGAGGGTTCATCGCGGCGGCTGGCCCAACGGCCGGGTGCTTCAACGGGTTGCGCGAAACAGCGATGGCGATTTCGCCGACTCGACGATTCGACCCAAGTGAATACCCCAAGCCGGCGCGAAATGCAAATCTTTCCGTGGCGCCAAGAGCGTGCGGGGGGGAGAAGACGGGATCACGAAAGGCACGAAAGGGCACGGAAGGGTCGGCAGGCAAAGCCTTGGCGGGGACAAACGGCGTCCTTCCGCGTGAGCCGCCCGTCCCTTGTGTCCCTGACGTCCCCCATGTCCCTACTCTGCTGAACCTCAGAACGAGGGGAGCGGGGGGAGGAGCCGGAGCGTCGCGGTGTCGGGCAGATCGGATTCGAGGAAGGCGACGGCGGCGCCCCAGACCGCGCCGCCGGGGCGCGCGAAGAACCGCGCGTCGCGGCCGCCGAGCGCGCGCAGCGGCTCATAGGCCCGATTGGCCGCCGTGGCGATGACGATCCGATACGGCGGGGGCGGCAGCCCGGCCTGGCGCGGATCGGTCGGCCAGGGACCCAGGAACGACCAGTCCTTGTAGTAATAGAGGTTGTCCAGACCGATCGTCTGGAACTGGAACGAGCGGAACAGGCCGAAGAAATCGGGAACGTAGAGCGGCGCCTCGGGCGGCACGGTCTGGGCGAACCGCGCAATGTCGGCCAGGTCGCCCTGGAAGGCGAGATAGACGTCCTCGCGGCGGCTCCATTCGTGCAGCGTGCGATGGCTCTGGAAGGTGGAGTAGCCGAGCGCCAGCGCGAGGAGCGAAAGAGCCGCGATCCGGCCGGTCCGGGCCGCGGCGCGCTCGGCGGCCCAGGCCAGTCCCAGCGCCGTCACTGTGGCGACGGCGGGCGTCAGCACCAGCGTGCGCAGAAAGTTGGGCGAATCGGTGATCGTGAAAATAGTCGGAAGCAGGCCGGCGGCGATCCAGCCGAGGAGGATCGCGCCGTGAGGGCGAGGCAAGCCGCCGGCGGAGCGCAGCGAGCGGGCGCAGAGCGCCAGACCGATGAGGAAAAACAGGCCCTGAACCGGATCGAGCGCGGGCCGCCACGGGAGGTTCTGTTTGGCGACATGATCGCCGGTCAGATGGAACATGCCGAGCGCCTCCCAGGCGTTTTCGAAGACTTCGGCGGCCGCCGCGGTCGGCGGCAGATTCGTGACCGAGACCTGGCCGGCCCGCGCCATCAGGTCCTCGGGGTGCCGGACGTAATGCACGAGGAGCGGAAGGGCGACCAGCGCGGCCAGGCCGAGGCAGAGGCGGGTCGACGTCGGCGGCCGGGGCGCGGCGCCGGCACGGTCGCGCGACGCAATCCACAGCACCAGCGGGATCCACAGCAGCGCCATGAAATACCAGGCGAGGTAGGTGTAGAACCCTCCGCCGATCAGCACGCCGGCGAGGGCCGCGCGCCAGAGCGCGGGACGGCGCCGCCAGGCCACCACCGTCCAGACGAAGGCCGCCATCCAGGGCGCCAGCAGATTGGTGCGGAAGACCAGCCGGCTGAAGAGAACATGCCAGAAGAGCGTGGCCAGCACGGCGGCGGCGAGCAAGCCGACGCGTGGGCCTGCGAGCGCGCGGGCCATCCCGAAAACGAGGACCAGCGCGGCGATGCCGATCAGCGCCGAAACGAGACGCAACGTGACCGGGACGGGGCCCAGGACGCGCACGGCGCAGGCGAGCAGGGTGATGTAGAGCGGCTCGCGCGGGTATTCCTCGGGATAGACCATGCGAAAGCCCTCGCCGCCGGGTTGCCAGACCGCGACGGCGTCCTGGCCGTTGAGGGCTTCATCCAGCCACAGGCCGGGCGGGATCGCATTGAGATGCGTCAGCCGCAGCCAGCCGCCCAGGCAAAGGATGACCGCCAACGGCAGCAGCGGACCGGGAGGGACTCGCCAGGCAAAGCGATTCATGGGAGGTGCATTTTAGGACGGCGGGGGGAGGATGGCGAGGGGGAGGATGGGTCCGGGATGTCGCGGAATGATGGATGAAGATGGGTTCTCGCGTGTGCCGGGGGGAAAGATCGATTAGGATGGGACACAGCAACCCGCCCCGCCAGGGACAAGATGCCGGATTTTCGAGAGACGAGGATGAGGGACGAGAGCCGAGAGCCGAATTCTGGGCGGGCGGTTGGGGGCGATCACGAGGACGAGAGCCGAGAGACGAATTCTTGAGCGAGGGGACGGATGGTTGAAGGTGCGGGCAAGCGGGCGGTGATCCTGGGGGCCGGCGTGGCGGGGCTGGCGACGGCGCTGCGGCTGGCCGAGGGGGGAGGCTGGCGGCCGCGGCTGCTGGAGCGCGAGGACCGGCCGGGGGGGCTGGCGCGTAGTCTTCATTTTCGCGGCGTTTCAACCGATCTGGGGCCGCACAGGATCCACACCGAAATCCCCGAGGTGCAGGCGCTGATCGAATCGGTGGCGGCGCGGTCGCTGGTCCGGCTCAGGCGCTCCAGCCACATCTTCCTGCGCAAGAAATGGCTGACCTACCCGCCGCGGCCGCTGGAACTGCTCGGCGCGCTCGGCCCGATCCGGATGGCGCGATTCGGGACGGGCTTCGCCCTGGAAAAGTTGCGGCCGCGTCCGGCGCAGGAAACCTATGAGAGCCTGATGCGGGCGGCATTCGGGGGCCCACTGTGGGAATTCCTGCTGCGGCCCTACAGCGCCAAGACGTGGAAGATCGACCCCGGCGAACTGCACGCCGACACGGCGCGGGTGCGGGTCTCCGCCGGCAGCCTGGGCAAGCTGGTGGCGGGCCTGCTGCGGCGCGAACAGCAGGGGGCGGAGACGGCGCTGCGGGAATTCCGCTATGTCAAGGGCGGGGCCGAGACGCTCGTGCGGCATCTGTGGGCCGCCGCGCATGCGGCCGGGGCCGAGCTGGAACTGAACACCGCGGTTCAGGAACTGGAGCTGGACGAGCGGGGAAGGGTCCGCGCGGCGCTGGCGCTGCGGCGGCCGGCGCATGGGACGGCCGAGGGGGCCGACCAGCGGTTCGAGGGCGAGTTGTTCGTCTCGACCGTGCCGCTCCCGATCCTGCTGGGCCGGCTGCTGCCGCAACGGGCCGAGCTGATGGCGGCGCGGGAGGCCGCGGCGCGGCTGGAATACCTGGATATGGCGTTCGTCTGCCTGATCGTGCGGCGCAAGGTGATCACCGGCGACAACTGGCTCTACTTTCCCGAGCCGCACCTGATCTTCAATCGCGGCTACGAGGCGAAGAGCTTCGACCCGGCAATGGCGCCCGAGGATAAGTCGGTGATCTGCCTGGAGATCACGATGCGCCGGGGCGATGCGCTGGCGCGCGAATCCGATGCGCTGATCCTGCAAACGGCGACCGAACATATCGTTTCGACCGGCCTGTTCCGCAAGGAGGAGATCGAGGAGGGGCTTGTCTACCGGATCCCCTATGCCTATCCGCTCTACAAGCTGGATTACGATGTGCAGTTGGGCAAGGTGCTGGCGGGGTTGCGCGGACTGGGGAACCTGGTGACGCTGGGCCGGCAGGGCCTGTTCAACCACAATAACATGGACCACTCGATCTGGATGGGGCTGCAGGCGGCGGATAAGCTAAATTCGTATGAAACAGCGGAAGCGGTGGCGGCGTGGTATGACCGGGCGGATGATTTCAAGCGGATGCGGATCGTGGATTGAGTCTGAAGAGGGCGGCCTAAAGGATATAAGGGACATAAAGGACATAAACGGGGAGAGCCGAGAGCCAAACTTTGAGCGGGCTGTTGGGGGCGATCTCGAGGGCGAGGACGGGGGCCGAGAAACGAGATTTGGCGTGCGGAACGAGGGACGACGGGGGGCGTTGGGGGGAAACGCTTGTTGACATGTATCGGGTGGCGACCTATATATCACAATGGGTTTGCGTGGGGCCGCGTAAGCGGTGAGTTTGCAGACCTTGAGCCTGCCGGACCGCTTGACAAGGGATGACCGTTCCGATGAACCGGAAGGGGTTGTTTTCCCCACACCTCCGTCGTCTGCAGCGCGGCTTCACGTTGCTCGAGATCCTGATCGTCGGGGCGCTGATTGCGCTGTTCTCGGGGATCGCGATCTTCGCCGTGCAGGAGATGTATGACCGCAATCGCGCCAAGGCGATGTTCGGCGAGGCCTACGAGATCGGAACAGCGCTCTCGTTCGCGCATAACGACCTGGGTTTTTTCCCCAAGCTGCATCTGCTGCGCCTGCCCGCGACGCTGGTGATTTTCCCCACCGGCGTTTACCCCAGCTTCGATATGTATGGTCAGTTTCCGCCGAACAACGTCAGCCTGATCGCCAACGTCAGGGAGAACTGGAACGGCCCGTACATCGGGACGAGCGAAGCGCGCAACCGCCAGGCGCAGGGGGGGCGCGGGCTGGTGACGGTACGGCTGAGCGATTTCAGCCGCGGCGTGACGCTGCCCGGCATTGGTGATGCTTCCCTGGTGCAGTGGCCGACCGACACATGGGGCCGGCCGTGGGTGGTGTATCAGGTGACGACCGACTTCAATCTGGTTTCGGCGCAGAATCCGGCCGGGATCCGCTGGATCAGCAGCCCGACCGAGCTGGCCAATTACTTCAACGCGGTCGTCAGTTACGGCCCCAACGGCGTGCCGGGGGGGCTGCCGCCGGGGGGACCGTATTTCACGACGGAACAGGATCTGGCGACGCTGACACGGCACCGGCTGTTCACCGACGGCGATCTCTACGGGACCGGCGCCTTCTACACGATGAAGTCGCTGGTGGCGACGGGCGAGGCGGCGCTGCCGGCCATCGAAGACCTGGCGTACAGCCTCAACACGCGTTCGAATGACGAAGGCGAAGTCGGCATTCTGGACCCCGGTTCGGACGACATCATCTTCCGATTCTGAGATGGAAGCGACAAGCATGCGACGGTATCAGCAACGGCACGGTCGAGGGCGACGCGGCTTCACGGCGATTGAGATCAGCGCTGTGGCGGCGATCATCGCCATTCTGACGCTGATCCTGGTGCCGATCGTGCGCAATCAGGTGGCGAAGAGCAAAATCGTGGCGGCGCAGGACGACATGTTTTCGATCGCCAAAGGCACGGAGATTTCGTTCGCGGAAACCGGTTTCACGGTTCGGCCGCACGATCTGCTGCGCGGACCGGACCAGGAGGCCTCGGCGACGATCGAAAGCCCGGTGATGGAATGGAACCGGCCGCTGCAACTGACGCAGATCGCGCAACTGGCCCGCACGTGGGACGGGCCGTATGTGACGGTCAACCGTTCGGAACCGTTGCCGGTGCTCGTGCTGAATCGGGGGGTGGCGTTCCGCACGCCGAACGGCGTCGGAGGCGGACCGATTCTGCTGCGCGACGACGACGAGTATCTGGAGCCCGATGATTTCGGCCAGTTTCCGCAGTACCCGGTCGATCCGTGGGGGAACCCCTACATTCTGTTCGGGCCGGGAGCGCTGGGCAATGTGGGATCACCCGACATCGATCCGATCTACCGGGAATCGGAATTCAACAGCGGGATGATCTACTCGCTGGGGCCGGACGGACTGCCGGGGAACATGAACGGCCAGGACCCGCGGCACTATTATCCGGACCGTTACAAGGATCCCAATGACCCGACGTATGGCGGCCTCGGCAACGGGGACGATCTGAGTCGATCATTCTAGCGAGCGTGAGACGCGGTCAACGCGCAAGGAAGCAACCATGAGCCACCGCCCCAAATCGCCGATCCGCGAGCCGCGCCGGCCGGCCGGGTTCACGATCGTCGAGGTCATCGTCACGTTCATCATCATCGGCATTCTGGCGACGATTCTGGTGCCGGTGCTGGTCAATCGCGCCGAGCAGGCGCGCATCGCCTCGGCCGAGCAGGAACTCTCGCACCTGAAGGACGCGATGGAGCGGGCGGCGATCGATACGGGGTATTTCTTCCGGCTCGACGTGCTGGATGACGGCCCGGGCGAGGACGGAATCGCGGCGACGGCTCCGCGCGTCACGCCTGGCGTGAAAGATCGGATCGAGGGGATTCTGGACAACGATGTGACGACCGACAACCTGTATGACGAGCCCGAGAAGATCTTCATCATTCCGAGCACGCAGGATTTCCACCCGCTCTATGCCACGCAGCTCTTCCCGCGGCTGGAGGAGAATGAAACCAACTTCAACTGGCGGGGGCCATATATCAACTACCGGCGCGACGCCAACGGCAACGACTGGCCCGACGATCCGTGGGGGAACGACTATCTGTTCTTCACGCGGGCGGGGATCCTGTATCCGCCGCTGGCCGATCCGGGCGACCCGACTTGGGGCTGCGATTCGTTCCAGGACCAAGGACCGGCGATGGTGGTGACCGACGCCAACGGCGCGACGACCGTGGAGCGCTTCCCGGTTGATGCGCCGCTGTTTGACCGGCCGACGATTCTGTCGATGGGTCCGGACGGGATGCCGGGCGACGGCACATCGCCGCCCGATAACAACTACGGGCAGGGCGACGATATCTACGTGCAGTTCGGCGGACAGTATCGCGATCCGAACAACTTTTCGAACGGTAGATGACGCGCGGAGGCCGCCGCGGGCGCAACGTGAAAGGCCAGGAAAAGTTTGGCGGCATTGGAAGAGCCGAGGACGAGGACGAACGGACAAGACTTGAGTGAAGGGCCGGGGGGAAGTTTCCCCGGTCCGCGATCATCGGCCGCGCACGGCGGCGCTGGGAGACGGCGGAACATGAACGACAGCAGACGACGTGGGAACGCGGGCTTTACGCTGACCGAGTTGCTGGTGGTAATTGTGATCATCAGCATCCTGTCGACGATTGCGCTGCCGGTATACGTCAGCCGGGCCGAGGATGCGCGCATCGCGGCGGCGAAGGCCGAGGTCAAGGAGCTGGCGATGGCGGAGGAGCAGGTGGCGATCCACCACGGCTTTTACGTCCCGCTGCAGTTGCTCGACGACATCGCCGGCGGCCAGGGCGTGGCCGACATCAACTCGACCGATGATGCGATCGGCAACGAGTCGACGACGATCCGGCTGATCGACGTCAACCAGCCGATCGACCGGCTCGATATCAATCAGCCGACGCTGGCCGACACCGACCTGATCCGCGTGCGGCGCCTGATCGAGGACTGGCAAGGCCCGTTCATGTCGTTCCAGCGGGTCAACATCGGCGACTCCGACACGCGCGATCCGGATCAGCTTAACCCGACGCTGATTCAGTATGACCACCCGCTGGACCCGTGGGGCCAGCCCTACCGGTTCTACAGCCCGGTGGGGATCATTGGGTCCAACGCGCTGACGGCGTTCAGGCCGGACGAATGGTCGAGCGCGGACTTCTCCGACGGCACCGTGACGAACACGGATGACCGGTTTGATCGTTTCGCGATCGTGTCGTATGGACCGGACTCGGTGCCGGGCGACTATGTTCTCGGCAATGTGTCGGACGATATTTTCTATGAGTTCGGTTCGATCGTCCTGCCGCGCAATGAAACGGGCTTCTCGGTCGAGGGCCGCCGGTAAGCCAGCCGGCGCGCGCGGACCAGGCGATTCTGACACAGGAGTCTGAGGCACGTGACACACACATCCACCCCGTCCCTGCCCCGCGCGGCGGTCACGCTGCTGGAACTGCTGGTCGTGGTGCTGATCATCAGCATCCTGGCGACGATCGCCACGGGGGTCTATACCGGCGAGGCCGAACGGGCGCGGATCGCGGCGACGCAGGACCTGATTCATCAGCTCGAAGTGGCGATCACGCGCTATGAGGCCGACCTGGGTCAGTTCCCGCCGAGCGGTTCGGGCGATGTGGATGGTTCGCTGATCAATCTGCGCGACGGGTCGGGATTTCTGCAGTTGGCGCTGGTCCACAGCATGGCCGGCAGCGTGTATAACGCCCCCCCGCAGTGGCGCGGGCCGTATATCAACGTCAAGTCCATCAACCTGGACCCGACGGCGACCGTCGCCGGCGAGTTTGACATCCTGGACGCCTGGGGCAGCCCGCTGGTCTATGTCACCAGTGATTTCTATGAGTCGCGGGGGCCCTCGTTCACCGGCGGCACGGTGATGTTCAGTTCGACGCGGCCCGACGGGGCGAATCCCGATCTGCCGGCGCCCAACCCGTTCGTCGAGCGGGGCGAGACATATTACAACAGCAGCACGTATCAGATCTATTCGCCCGGGCCCAATGGGAAGACCTTCGGCGTGACGTCGGAGGGGCAGTTCGCGGGCACGGAAGCGGACGATATCAACAATTTTGGTTATTGAGTCGCGCCGCATTAAGCCGCCGGAGGCTGCCGATGAGCCGCGGATGGCTCGCGGCGTTTTGCGATTCGCGGCCGAAAGCGATACCGATACCTCCTACGGGGCCGGGATCCTTTTCCAACTTGCCCGCCGCGGAGCCGTTTTGCTACAGTAGGCCGCCATTGTGTGCGTGCCGGGGAGACCCGCGTCTCCCCCGCCTGCGGTCGCTGGGCAGCCTAAGTGCCACTCCAACAATCGTTTGCGGGGCCACGAGGCCCGGCCGGAGAGTCCCTCCGAAGGCGGCTCTCCCCACTTCACACGCCACCGGCGGATCGGCGGGGTGAAACGGGCCCGGACGGCCGTTTGCAGCCGATCGCACCTGACCGTGCGCGCCGCGTCGCGCACCAGGAGCCGGGGCGGAGGCTCAACCCCACGTCCCACGGAGGACCCGATCATGCTTGGCCAGATCAGCATGAAGCAGTTGCTCGAGGCGGGTGTTCACTTCGGCCATCAGCGCCGTCGCTGGAACCCCAAGATGAAGAAGTATATCTACACGGAGCGCAATGGGATCTACATCATTGACCTGAAGAAGACGCTCCGGCTGCTGCGCGAAGCCTACAGCTTCGTGCGCGACACGACGTTCAACGGCGGCACCGGCATCTTCGTCGGCACCAAGAAGCAGGCGCGCGACGCGATCGAGCGCTGGGCGCATTTCGCCGGCTGCCACTACGTCAACAACCGCTGGCTGGGCGGCACGCTCACCAATTTCGAAACGATCAACCGGTCGATCAAGCGCATGATCGAGCTGCAGGAGCTCTGCGGCTCGGGTCAGATCGAGCGCTACAGCAAGAAGGAACAGAGCCAGATCATCCGCGAGAAGGAAAGCCTGGAGAAGAACCTGCAGGGGATTCGCGAGATGCAGAAGCGGCCCGACTTCATCTTCGTGATTGACCCGAGCAAGGAGACGATTGCGATCCGCGAGGCGCGCAAGGTCGGCGTCACGGTCGTCGCCGTCGTCGACACGAACTGTGATCCCGATCCGATCGACCTGGTCATTCCGGGCAATGACGATGCGATCCGCTCGATCAACCTGTCGTGCGAGAAAATGGCCGAGGCGATCCTCGAGGGGAAGATGCGCCGCGTGGAGGCCGGTCTCGATCCGATGGAAGTCCTGCCCGAGCAGGCGCGCCAGCTCCTGGCGCAGCAGCGCGAGCACGGCGAGGCCGAGGAGGGCGGCTACGACGAGGGCGGCCAAGCGGCCGACGATTACGCCGAGGAAACCGCCGGCGCCGAGGAAGCCGAGTAACGACCGAAATCAACCCGCAAGGCGCCAGGCTGACCCGCAAACGGCCGGCCGGCGCAGCGCCCCGCCTCGCCGTCCGCCCGACTGTCTGGTCTCGAGGTTTCGAGAGCCGAGGGCGAGGACGAGGGACGAACTAACCGACGAATGCCGAGAGGAGCAGGACGGTGGCAGAGATTACCGCGAGCATGGTCAAGGAACTGCGCGAGAAGACCGGCGCAGGCATGATGGATTGCAAGAAGGCGCTGGCCGAATGCGACGGCGACATGGAGCGGGCGGTGGACGAGCTGCGCAAGCGCGGCCAGGCGGTGGCCGACAAGCGCGGCGGCCGCGCCACCCGCGAGGGTCTGGTCTTCGAACGGACGGAGGGGGCCGTCGGCGTTCTGGTCGAGCTGAACTGTGAGACCGACTTCGTCGCGCGCAACGACGAGTTCCGCGCGATCGGTCGCGACCTGGCCGACCTGCTGTTCCAGCACGGCGACCAGTTCACCGATCCGTCGCAACTGATGGGCTTCACCAGCCCCGAGCACGGCCGCACGGTCAGCGAGATCCTGACCGAGGCGATCGGCAAGACCGGCGAGAACATGGGCGTGCGGCGGTTCGTGCGGCTCAATGCCGACCAGAACGGCCCGCATGGCTTCATCACGTCGTACATCCACCCGCCGGGCAAGCTCGGCGTACTGGTCGAGGTGCATGCCGGCAAGCCCGAATCGCTGAACAACGCCGGGGTGCGTCAGCTTGGGCGCGACCTGGCGATGCACATCGCGGCGGCGGCGCCGGTCTCGATCTCGCGCAACGACGTCGATCCGGCGCTCGTCGCGCGCGAGAAGAAGATCTACATGGAGCAGGCGCAGCACGAGGGCAAGCCCGAGAAGATCTGGGAGAAGATCGCCGAGGGCAAACTGGCGAAGTTCTACAAGCAGAGCTGCCTGCTCGAGCAGGAGTTCGTCAAGGACCCGGATCAGACGATCGAGCAGTTGGTCGCCGCCGTCGGCAAGGCCGCGGGCGACACGCTGACGGTCGCCCGGTTCGAACGGTTCGAGGTCGGCGCCGGCGCCGAGCAAGAGGAAGCCTGAGCCGAAAACCTGATACCAGTATGAACGGCCGGCCCGGCGCAAGTTGGGCCGGCTTTTCTTTGCCTCTTCGACCGTAGCCTGCCGAAGCGAAGCCCGTCGGCTCTTTGCTTACAAAGCATCATGGTTCCATGCGATGCTGGGCGAGGATGCTCACCGTAGCCGAATGCGTGAAGGTTGATGAAGTTTTCGGCTCATTCCCGCGGATTCATCGCCCTGCTGGGCGTGCTCGTCGTCCTGGCGCTGCCCTCGCCATACGATGCATGGGCCGACGCAGCCGGTTGGGTCGCACTGTCCGACTCCCTTTTCGCCCCACTCGTGCGCGACGGCGACGTGGCCGGGCTCATCGCCGGGGTGACAGTTGACGACCAGCGCACGATCCAGGCCTGGGGCGAAGCCCGGCTGGGCGGCCACGTCCCCGACGCCGAAACGCTGTTCGAAATCGGCTCCATCACCAAGACTTTTACCGGTGCGCTGCTGGCCCGGATGGCGGGAATCGGCGAGGTCGGGCTGGACGATCCGGTTCAACTTTACCTGGACGGCCTGACGACGGCGCCCCAGGTCGGCCCGGAACCCATTCGCCTGTGGCACCTCGCGACGCACACTTCCGGCCTGCCGCGCATCATGAACCACACCGCCGGGCAGGCGCTGTTCGGCGACAACCCCTACGCCAACATCACGCCCGCGATGATCTATGAATGGCTGGGCGAGGTGCGACTGAAAGCGCCGCCGGGGGAGACCTCGGAATACTCCAACATGGGGATGGGACTGCTCGGCCACGTGCTCGCGCTCCGCGCCGGCACTGGCTACGAAACCCTGCTCCGCGAACGAATCCTTTGGCCGCTGAGAATGCAACAGACCGTTATCGCGCTCGATGCGGCCCAATCGGAACGCCTGGCGCCCGGCTACCGGCGCCGCGCCCTCAAGCTGCCGCTAGTTGCGGACTTCAAGAGGGTCCCCGCCTGGGACATGCCCCACCTGGAGGGGATGGGCGCGTTGCGCTCCAATGTGGGGGACATGCTGACGTGGGTCGAGGCGAATCTGTGCGCGATCGAGATCGCGCAAGGAGAACCGACACCCGTTGCGGGGAATTCCAGCGGTCCTGCCAAAGTCAATTCGACGAGCCCGCTGGAATGGACCGAGGAAGTCGCACGACCGCCGCGCGGCGATGCACTCTTCGCCGCTCTGCGCGTCGCGATGCAGCCGCGCGCCCGCGTCTCCGCCGATACTGAGATCGGCCTGGCCTGGCAGCTGACGACGCTAATTGATGAGTCTGGAACCACCCGTACGATGATCTGGCACAACGGCGCCACCGGGGGCCATCACGCGTTTCTCGGTCTGGATCCCGCGCGCCGCCTTGGCCTCGTCGTCCTCGCCAACACCGCCACCGACCGCATCGAGTCCGCCGCGTTCGACTTCTTCCGCCACGGGGCCGCTGAGGTCGGCGAGGCGGAACGCGATGACAAGCAGGAGCGCGAGCCGCAGCAGCCAGCCGCCAGGGAGGGCGACACCGCCAAACCGCCAGCCCAGCCGAGAGCCGAATTCTGAGGGAGGCCTTCAGGAGTGATCACGACGACGAGGGACGAGGGACGATCCCGGCGAGGGGCGGGTTACTCCTCGTCCTGGTCGAGCATGCCGTAGCGTTTCATCTTGTTGTGCAGGCTCTTGCGGGCGATGCCGAGCAGATCGGCGGTCTCCTGGCGGCGGCCGCCGGTCTTGCGCAGCGCCGCTTCGATCAGTCGGCGCTCCTCGCGCTCGACGATCTCCTCCACATATTCCGTCAGCGGGCGATCGGGCAGTTCCGGCGGAGGGTCGCCGGGGTTCCCGGCGGGTTCTGGCGCGGCGGTCGCCCCGTTGGCGCCCAGGCCGGGCGGCAACGCCGCCGGGTTGATCACATTGCCCGCGCTCATCACCATCGCGCGCTGGATCACGTTCTCCAGTTCGCGGACGTTGCCCTGCCAGGCGTGGGCTTCGAGCAGCGCGAGGGCTTCGGGCGCAACCCCCTCGATCCGTTTTCCGAAGCGCACATTGAACTCGTTGATGAAATGGCGGACGAGCGGGGCGATGTCGTCGCGCCGTTCGCGCAGCGGCGGCAGGTGGAGCGGCACGACGTTGATCCGGAAGTAGAGATCCTCGCGGAACGTCCCCTCCCGGACCATCGCGGCCAGGTCGCGGTGGGTCGCCGCGATGACGCGGATGTCGATCGGCCGGGGGCGGTTGCTGCCGACGCGCTCGACCTCGTGCTGCTGAAGGACGCGCAACAGTTTGGCCTGCAAGGCCAGCGGCATTTCGCCGATCTCGTCGAGCAGGATCGTTCCGCCCGCCGCCGCCTCGAACCGGCCGGCGCGCGCGGCGGTGGCGCCGGTGAAGGCCCCCTTCTCGTGGCCGAACAGTTCGCTTTCGAGCAGCGGCTCGGGAATCGCCGCGCAGTTGACCGTGACGAACGGCCCGCTGCGCCGGGCGCTGTAGCGATGGATCGCCCGCGCCACCAGTTCCTTGCCCGTGCCGCTCTCGCCGGTGATCAGCACGGTCACGTCGTGCTCGGCCAGGCGCTTCAGGTTGGCCCCGAGCTGCTGCATCACCTCGGATTCGCCGATCAGGTTTTCGATGAACGGGGCGGTGGGCAGGTGGTCCTCGAGCTCGCGGATGCGCCGCAGCAGCCGCTGCTTCTCCAGGGCCCGCAGCAGCAGGATGCGCAGCTCCTCGATGTTGAACGGCTTGGTGAAATAGTCGTAGGCCCCCGCCTTCAGGCAATCCAGCGCGAGCTGGTTGGAGCCGAACGCGGTAATCATCACGGCCAGGGCGTCGGGATAGATCCGGCGGATCTGGCGCAGCGCGGCCAGGCCGTCCATCTCGGGCATTTTCATGTCGAGCAGATAGAGGTCATAGCCGTTGCGCCGGGCCATGTTGAGCGCCTCGACGCCGTTTTCGGCTTCGTCGACGATGCAGCCCTCGCGCTCGAGCAGTTCGCGCAGAATGAAACGGATCGTGTCCTCGTCGTCGACGATCAGGACGCGGTAGCCGTCGGCGCGGCCCAGTTCGAGCGGATCGCCGGCGAGCGGATTCGGGCCGGGTGTTGCGGGGGCGCCCATGGCTGGGCGGCTGGGGTCGTGGAATGTCGCACTCATGGCTGTTCGCCTTCCCGCGGATTGGACGCGGTTTCGGTTTCGGACGAGATGGCGCGCCGCTCTTCACCAAACTGGAGGATGAATCTGACGCCGTCCTCTTCGACTTCGAGCGTCAGCTCGCCGCCGTTCTGGCTGACGATCTGATGCGCGTAGGTCAAGCCAAGGCCGGTGGCCTGATCACGCGTGGTGAAGAACGGCTCGAAGACGCGGCGGCGG
>MVZB01000050.1 GCA_002068205.1 candidate division BRC1 bacterium ADurb.BinA292 | reverse complement strand
ATTGGTCCAGCCCGCGCTCCGCCCGCCATTTCGCCGCCCACTCCGGCCAGATCGTCTCGAACACCGGCATGCGCTCGGGAGGTTCAAACGACAACGCCTGTTCGACGATCCGCGTCGAGTCGCCAACCCGCGCAACGGGTATCATCATACCGCGGCCTGTGCTCATCCCCCCATCCTCCCCCCACTCAGAATCGTCTCTCGTCCTCGGCTCTCGAAAACCGTCCGGTTCCCTGCGCCCAACCCACTGCGTATCCGTCGATCATGGGGCACAGACGGCCTGATTGCAATAGGCCCAAACGCTCCCGGCGACCCCAATCGCCAGTCTGCGCCGCGTTTTTTTCTGGCCAAATCCTGACGATGAACTCATAATCCAATTCTCATCCCTGCACGGCCAAGTTGCCCGTTACATATCGTTTGCCGGCCAACTATCCGCTTCGCTTCGCTCGTGCCGTCCCTTTCTTCGATTATTCGGTCTCCCCCACGGAAGAACGAGCGTTGCTCAAGACCGTCTGCCACAGCCTTCTGATCCCCTTTCTGTGCATTCAACTGGCGCTGCCCGTCTGGGGCGCGCAGTGGGTCTGGCAGAATCCACTGCCGCAGGGTCACACCCTCTCGTCGGTCCAGTTGCTCGATGATTCCCATGGCTGGGCCGCCGGCCGCGACGGCGTCCTGCTCCATACCCTGGACGGCGGCGCCACCTGGAACGTCATCCTGACCGATGGCGACCTCGCGTTTGAAGACTTCGTCTTCCTCGACTCAAGCAACGGCTGGGCGATCACCGGTATCCCCTATCGCCTGCTGCGCACCACCGACGGGGGCCGCTCCTGGACCACGGTCCCGACGGTCGATAATCCGCCTCCGCTCGATGACCTGCACTTTCATGATGGCCAGCATGGCTGGATCGCCTCCGAAACGCAGGTTTTACGCACGACCGACGCCGGCCTGACCTGGCACGCCCACGAGACCCACGCCAGCGGCACGCTGGCCGCGATCGCGTTCCCCGATCCCCTGAACGGCTGGGCCATTGCCAATCATTTCCCCAACGGCGCGTCCATCCTGCACACGACCGACGGCGGCCTGAGCTGGTCGCCGCAAACCGTCGCCGTCAGCTTGGACAGCACTCGCCTCAGTGCCCTCCACTTTGTCGATGCGATGCACGGCTGGGCCGTCGGCCTGGGCGGCCTGATCCTGCATACCGCCAACGGCGGCGCCGATTGGTCGCCCCAGTCGAGCGGCCTCGGCATCCCCCTGAGTGATGTATTTTTCATTGATTCGATGGTCGGCTGGATCGTCACCAGCAACTGGACGCTGGAGCACGGCTATCAGGTCCTGCACACGACCAACGGCGGGGCCGACTGGTCGCCCCAGGCCACCGGCGCCGAGCAAGCCACCAATCTGCTCGCGCTGCATTTCGCCAACGCGACCGATGGCCTGCTTGTCGGCGAATCCGGCATCCTGTTCAACACCTTCAATGGCGGCGCCGACTGGGTCGCTCGCTCCTCCGGCCCGTATGATGACTTCCTCGACGTCGACTTTTCCGATTCCCAGCGCGGCATCGCCGTCGGCACTGGCAATTACCTCTATCTGACCGAAAACGGCGGCAATTCCTGGCAGAACGTCCCGATCCCGCCGGAGGATTCAAAGGAGATCGCGCGGCTCACCCTTGTGTGGAAGCTCCTGAGCAATTACTTTGCCGGTCTGGTGGGCGCGACCAAGAAAGTGATCAAGGTGGAAGACAAGAACAAGGGCAAACTCGAGGCCGGCGACCTGACGTTCGTTTACCTCGATCCGGGCGTTGCGGGCGATATCGAAGCCCTGTCTGTGGTCGACGACCTGACATGGTGGATCGCGACCAACGCCGGTGAAATCAGGCGGACCACCAATGGCGGTGAATCATGGGATCCCCAAGCGTCCGGCGTCGAGCGAAGCCTGAATGGTTTCCATTTCCACGACGGGCTGATCGGCTGGGTCGTCGGCGAACAGGGCACGATCCTCAAAACCACCGATGGCGGCGACAACTGGTTCCCTCAGCCCAGCGGCACCGCCTCCAATCTCAACGCCGTCCATTTCTTCGATCCCAAGCGCGGCTTCGCCGTCGGCGACGGCGGTCGTTACCTGACGACTGACAACGGGGGCGACAAATGGGAGATCGGTTCGCTGAGCGTCTTCCACAACCTGCACGACATCGCGTTCGCCGATGCCCTGCATGGCTGGATCGTCGGCTCCTCCACCCGCGCCCTCTATACCGACGACGGCGGCCAGACCTGGACGTCCCAGCCCACCGGCGCCAGCGGCCTCATCTGGGCCGTCGACGCCCCCGATCCCGACCATGCCTGGGTTGTCGGCACCGGCGGCGCCATCCTGCACTACGACGGGGCGACCGATTCCTCCGCCGCCCATTGGCAGCTGCTCCGCTGAAAAAAAAGCTTCGAAATCCGCCGGAACCGCTCGGGGGGACCGCTCCAATGGATTTCGAAGGCGCACGCCCGCCGGGCGCCTAGACTTGCTCGGTCGCCGCGATTTCCATCAGCTCCAGCAGCTCGCGCGCGACTTCGGTCCGGTTCGGGTCGGCCGCATACAGTGCGCCGACCCGCTCCCGGGCTTTGGCGCCGTCGCCCGCGGCTTTCCCCCGCGCGATCCATAACCGGCAGGCCCACGGCATCGGACCCCAGTTGCCGCATTCAACGAAGTCCTGGCTCAGGAAGACGAATTTGGGGATCGCCTCGCCGCCGTTGGTCAGAAACCGCACAAAGACGTCGGGATGTTGCTGCCGCGAGATGTACCGGACTTGCACACGGTCGGCCGCTTCCGCCATCCGTTGCAGCACCGGCACATGCCGCACCACATCGCCGCACCACGCCTCGGCGATGGCGAGCACATGCACCGTCTTGGGCAACGCCTTCAGCGCCCCCTCCACCGGCGCCGCCAGACGCAGCCCCCGGCGGTCCTCATCCATCTTCTTGCAGTTCTCGGCGTATTCCTTATTCGTGATCCACTGGTCGTAACTTTCGCCGCTGGTGAAGACCTTGGGCCATTCGATCAGCGGCAGTGTCGGCGGCATCGGCATCGGTTTTCTCTCCTTTCCAGAGGGCGGTCGTTGAATCGCCCCAGGTGGAGCGCGGCGCAACCCGCGTCCGCGGCTCTCAAATCCCGCCGTTACCCCGCGATGTCCTTCCAGCGTTCCCGCAGTTGATTGGCCATCCACAGGCAAACACTCCACAGGTCGGCCACCGGCACGTTGGTGTAGGGCAGCGTGTGCAGATACGGCGGCGGGCCGAACTCCGGCGTCACGGTCAACAGCTCTTCGCCCCGCTCCTCATGATGCTTGCGGATCCGGTCCCACTGCTTCAGATGCCACTCCAGGTAGCGCGCCGCCTCCGGCGCGGCCGGGTCGGGCACCTGCGGGCCTTCTTCGTAACCCACGCGCGCATGGATGTGCAGCGAGCGTTCGCAAGCCAGCGCCATGGCCTCTTCCTGGTCGTCGGGCAGCCGTTCGCAGACGTTGACCCAGTGACTGAAGTCGGCGTTGACGCGCAGCGCGGGGAATTCCTTCATGTAATACAGCGCGTCCCACGGTGAATAGAACATCCGCCCGCGGTGCGTCTCGATCAGGATCGGCATGCCGATCTCCTCCTGCAGCGCCAGCACCCGCGCGAAGTAGCGTTTGCCCTCCTCGCGGCTCATGCAATCGCGCCCCGCGTGCAGCCGCATCCGCGTCGGTTTGAGCGGCAGCAACGATTCAACCTGGCGCGCCAGTTCATCCCCGTCGACGGCCGACATCGCCGCGATGAAATCCATCTTGTGATCGGACAGTACCCCGCGGTACTCGTCGATCGGCAGGTCGGGCGCCAGCGCCGATTCGATCCCGTCGTAGCCGGCCATCGCCGCCGCTTCGATCTTCGATTGGGTCGAGCCGGTCATCCCCCAGAACGAATGGTAGATTCGCAATTGCATCGTCAGATTCTCTCCTCGAAATAGATGACGCTCGGGTAGAGTTTCGGCCCCATCAATACAGGTTGCCGCCGCGAAGTCAATCAATCTCTCCGCCGCGGCCCCCCGCGCCGCCGGCATAGGGCTTCTCTTGACACGAATTGAGCCGTGCCCAGCGCATCCAACCCGCTATCCGTCTTGTCCGTCGGAGCGAAGATTGTCGGGGAATTCCGCTTCCGCCGGCCCCTGCCGGCTCTGCCGCTTACACCCGCTCGGCGACCGGCCGCGGCGTCCCGTGCGTGTGCGGCCAGAGGTGCCCCAGCCGCTTTTCCCCTTCGATCGTCGTCTCAAAATAGACTGCCAGCACCGGCTCCTCGACCTTCGGGAAATCGTGCAGAAAGCCCCGGCCGGTGGCGACGCAGTCGCCCGGACCCACCTGGTAGTGCTTGCCCTCCGAAACCGCTTCGCCCCGCCCCTCCAGCAGGATCCAGTATTCGTCGCAGTCGTGGTAGTGGGCGTCGAACGTGGTGGTCTTTTCGTAACGGACCGGCCCGCCCGGGTTGTCGGTCTTGTCGGTGTTCACCACGCTGAACAGGCCGGAGCCCCCCACCTGGTCGCCCCAATGGCCCGCCATGCGCGTCAGAATCACCGGCTCGGCCACCTCGGTGACTTCGAAATTCAGGCCTGGCTCCGTTAGGTCAACGATCGTGCCGTGTTCGAGCATCTTCTCTTCACGGCCGATCCGCACTTTGCATTTGCCCTTGGCGGCGATCAGTTTCTCCTTGCGCCCTTCGCGCGTAAAGCTGTGGGTCTGGCCCGGCTGGAGCCGGACGATGTCGAATTGCTCCAGCTCGCACCACGCCGGCGCCTGACCTTTTCCGCTTCTGAAGACTGGCATGGCTCATGACTCCTTGCTGAGGGTGATGCCGATCGCCGGCAGGGCGCAGTCGGCATTCTCCCGCAGGATAGAGAGCCGCCCGGGCGAAATCCATGGGGATTTACCCCATCTCCCCCACCCTCAACTCGTCACGCGCAGCACTTCCTCCACGGTCGTCCGGCCCATGACCACCTTGACCAGACCGTCCTCCAGCAGGGTGCGCATGCCCAGTGCGCGCGCCGCGCGCCGGATCTCATAGGAAGGCGCACGGTTGCCGATCAACTGCCGGATCGTCCCGTCCGGCCGCAGCACCTCATAGATCCCCTCGCGTTCATAGAACCCCGACTCATGGCAGCGCTCGCAGCCGCGCCCGCGCCTGGCCTTGATCTTCGCCGGCGCATTGGGGATGCCAAGCTTCGCGAAGTAGTCCGCATCGATTTCAATCTCCTCCTCGCACGTGTGGCAGATCCGCCGCACGAGCCGTTGCGCGATGACCATCAGCAGCGCCTCCGCATGGCGGTGCGGGTCCACCCCCAAATCCAGCAGCCGGCCGATCGTCGTCGTCGTGTCGATCGTGTGCAGCGTGGAAAAGACGAGGTGGCCGGTCATCGCGGCGTCGACCGTCATCTTCGCGGTCTCGCCGTCGCGGATCTCGCCCACCATGATCACATCGGGGTCCTGGCGCAAAATTGAGCGCAAGCCCGTGGCAAAATCGAAATTCTTCGCCGCGTTGACCTGCATCTGCGTCAGCCCCTCGATATGGAACTCGATGGGGTCCTCCAGCGTGATGATGTTGCGCCGGCCGTCGGCGATCGTGCCGAGCGAATTGTAGAGCGTCGTCGACTTGCCCGATCCCGTCGGCCCGGTCACCAGGATCATCCCGTGGGGGCGCTGGATCGCGTCGACCAGCAGCCCGTGCGCGTGCTTCGACATGCCGAGGCTCTCCAGCGAACCGAGCACCTGGTGGCGATACAGCAGCCGCATCGACGCCGTTTCGCCATCCCCGGCCGGGCTCGTGTTGACGCGCACGTCGAGCTTCCGGTCGTCGGCCATCGTTTTGAAACTGCCGTCCTGGGGCTTGCGCCGCTCCGCGATGTCCAGATTGCACTGGACCTTGATCGTTGAAACCACCAGCCGAAGCAACTCTTCGGGCAGTTCGACCATCGTCCAGAGGATTCCGTCGGTGCGGCAGCGGACGAGGAATTGCCCCCCCTCCGAAATCAGATGCAGGTCGGTCCCGCGCTCGCGCACGCCCATCGTCAGGATGGCGCGCAGCATCCGCTGCACCATGTCGCTTTCCTGCTTTTCGGCCTTTTTGACCGCCTTGCGCTTGCCCGCCTTGAACTCCTGGGCCTCCAGCACCATGTGCGCGTAGTGCACGATGTAGTCGCGGATCGAAAAGACGGGGGGGATCACCTCGCCGCAATGCGGGCAGTTCTCGAACTGCAGCGATTCGTAGCGCCCGATGTCGTCGATCGGCCGCATGCACGAAGGGCACAGCTTATGCCCCTCCCCCTTACGCCCGACCGCGGGCGATTTCGACCGCGGCTGAATGCAATACATCAGCAGCCCCAGCAGACCGAGCCAGCGTACCTTGGGCTGCATGTCGACGGCGCGCGGCTCCCCCGCCTCGACCCGCCGCGCCAGCCACACGCTCGGCAGAAACCAGCACAGGAAATAGAGCAGGCTGACGCCCAGGGCATACGCGGTCGCCGTCGCCGCATCCAGCGGCACCGCGATCAGCCCCTCCAGTTCCGCAATGTCCTCGGTGAACCCGGTGCCGATCACCAGCAGAATGCCGAGCGCCCACCAGCGGTAAAACGTCAGCGCGGCGGTGGACCACTCGCCCGGCTCAATCCCCTTGCGCACGCGTGTCCGCGCGATCAGCAGCGGAAAGCCCCACAGCACAACGCCGAGGACCGCCGCGCCGGCGAACAGCCCGACGTAGGTCCCCTGGAGCGTCTGGTTCAATAATTCGGCCCAGTCGACCCCCTGCAACGTCTGGCTGTAGTCGGTCAGGCCCCACGCGAAGTAGATGAACACCGGCAGCATCAGCAACCGCAGCAACTTGAAGCTTTGCTGGCGCAGCCAGACGGGCAGGTCGTCGTGGAGCAGGCCGGTCACCCAGGCGCGCTGCGGCGCCCAGACAAAAAACCAGATCCAGAAGCAAACGGCGTAGATCACGATAGGCAGATCGGCGGTGGAAACGGGCGACATCGGCGCGGGAGATTCCCTCGGAAGGCTGGCGTCGGCAGCCTGGGCTTCTCAACCTCGCGGACGGCCGGGAAGCGGGGCCGGGCGCTTGCATCGTTGGGACATTTAAGCCAGAATACGGACCTTGTCGCAAGCGCGATCAGCCGGTTTGCGATTGGCAATGGTCGGTTTAGGCCGCCCGCGCGCCCGACCCCGTCGAGCCGGTCCGGGCGTCGTTCCAGCGGCCTGAATCCTGGGATGGGGGTGCCGTTAGAGGTGTTGCCGCGGATTCTGACGCCGCTGGGCGCGCTGCTCATCGTCATGCTGACGGGCTGCGCCCGCCAACAGATCATCTTCGTCAACGCCCAGCATAACCGGTTGGGCGAACCGCGACTCACCGTCCACCAGCCGGGCCATTACCGCGTCTCGGTGCGGCGCATGGCCAACGCACCCCCCTGGCAGGATCTCGTCCTGCGCAACGACGGGCGGGACCCAGTCGATGAAATCCGGCTCTGGGGCCTGGGCGGCGCCGACCTGCTGGATGTCGCCAGGCCGGCCGGCGCCGAACCCCCGTCACCCGATCCGCTGGCCGAACCCGCGCCGCGCTCGGTTCTCAAGCCGTTCCGGCTCATGCCGGGCGAGCGCTTCGTCTGCGGCGAGCGCGAAATCGACGGCGACATGCATCTTCAGGGCGCCTTCCTCTGGGCGATGGGGGGCGATAACACCCGGATCCTTTCGGCCGCCGATACCCTGCGTAACGCCCGCTCGGGCCGCGCCACGCCCATCGTGCTGGATCCATCCTCGGGCGAAGCCTATGTGCAGTGGACTTTTTCCTCGCCCCTGCCGCACTTGGGCGGGATGCTGAGCTGGGAGGTCGACCCGCCCGGTGCGCGCCCCGAAGTCTGGATCAGCGTTGACCGCGGCGTCTGGGGCCGCCTGCCCAATCCGCGCGGCGGCCATCAGTGGGCTCAACCGGTCGATCTGACCAGTTCCATCGAGGGCTATCATGAGTTCAGTCTCCGTCTGCTCTTTGCCCCCGATTCGGTCGGCGTCGAGTCGGAGGATGGAACGATCACGCTGCGCAAGATTTACCTTGAGCGCCCGTTTGGCGGTCGGGGTGAACTGCGCGAATGGCGCCCCGGCCTGAACGAACTCGAATTCGCGTTTCGCGCGCACGGCAACGCCCAGTTGACGGTCGAGCTGCTGAACGCGCCGTAACGCAACACCTGGATCGCCTGCCATGCTGCCCTCTCGCTATACCGCCGTCATTCATCCTTCCGGTCCGCTCGGGGGCTACGTGCAGGCGCCCCCTTCCAAAAACTACACGACGCGCCTGCTGCTGGGGGCGGCACTGGCCGATGGACGCAGCCTCATCCGGCGGCCCGCCACCAACGACGATGCCCGCGCGCTCGTCGCCTGCCTGCGCGCGCTCGGCGCCCAGATTGAGGAGACCGGACCCGACCTGACCGTGCGCGGCTTCGCCGGCCGCCCGCGCAATCCCGGCCGGCTTAACCCCGGCAATGCCGGCGCCGTGCTGCGCCTGCTCCTCGCCGTCGCCTGCCTGGTCGAGGGCGAGGTTGAGTTCGTCACCGATCACGCCGACTCGCTCGGCCGTCGACCCAATGAGGACCTGCTGGCGGCGTTGCGCCAGCTCGGCGCCGACGCCACCGGCCAGGGAAGCGACGGTCGCCTGCCGATTCGGATTGCCGGTGGTCCCCAACGCGTCCGCGGCGGCGCCGTCAAGGTCAGCGGCGCGCGCAGTTCGCAGTTCCTCAGCGCGCTGCTCTTCCTCGCGCCGCACCTGACCGGCGACACGACCATCGAGGTCACCGGCGCCGACGCGACGGCGCCCCCCGTCCTCGTCTCGCGGCCGCTCATCGATCAGACGCTCGATGCGCTGCGCCGGTTCAGCCTTCGCTGCGACCCGGATCCCTCGGGATTTCGCTTTCTCGTCCCGGGCGGCCAGGTGGGACGCGCCGGCGACCACGCCGTCAACGGCGATTGGCCGTCGGCGGCGGCGCTGATGGCCGCGGTGGCCGTCGCCGGCGGCATGTCCACGATCCACGGTTTACAGGACGATGCGCAGGGCGAGCGCCGCGCCGAGCCCCTCCTCGCCGCGATGGGCTGCACCTTTGTCCGTCCCGAGGAGCACGCCCTGGTGATTCACTCCAAGGGGAACTTGCAGGCCGCCGACCTGGACGGCGACCTGGCGACCGACGCCGTCCTCGCGCTCATCGGCGCCGCCTGCCTGGCCGACGGGACGAGCCGGTTCGGCAACATCGGCAACCTGCGCCTGAAGGAGTGCGACCGGATCCGCGAGCCGCTGGAAGAGTTGGCCCGGCTCGGCGTCCGCGCCCGCCACGGCGAGGATTGGATCGAAATCGACGGCAACCCCGACGGCTACAACGGCGGCGTCGACGTCGATTCGCGCGGTGACCATCGCGTCGCGCAGATGCTCGCGATCGTCGGCCTCCGCTGCCGCAACGGCCTGCGCATCACCCGCGCCGAATCCGTCAGCAAGTCCTACCCCGATTTCTTCGCCGATCTGCAGCGCATGGGCGTCAAACTGGACCTCGTCCCGGCTTCAGATTAAACTTGGCCCGACTCCATCCTCATCCTCGTGATCGACTCTCAAAGGCACCCCCCATTCGCGGACCCATGAGCAACTCGACCCCCCGTAGAAAGGTCGCCCGCGCATGTCAGACCATCCCGCCGGTTCGTTAGGCGCCCCACCAATCGGCGCTGGCGGGTTGCAGTCCGGCTGGCCCGCGTATGCCATTCCGGCGGCGCTGTTCCTGAGCGGCGCCGCGATCTTCTTCCTTTTGCGGCCGTTCGGCGTGCCGGGGGGCGACAGCGAGCTCCTCACCTCGCCCCAGTCCATGGCGCTCTACTGGCGCGATTCGCTGGTCTACTTCATGCGCGAACCGCTCGCGCACCAGATCGCGCTCCAGTTCCATCTGGCGGCCGGCGACCTGGCGCTCGGCATGGCGCTGAGCGGCGCTTTCTGCGGCGGGCTGTTCCTGGTCCTGCTGTGGGAGTTCTGCCGGTCACCGATGGTCTGGGCCGCCGTGCTGGGCAGTTGCCTGACGTGGGTCTTCGTTGGCCACCTCGAACTTTACGCGCCCGTCGCCGTAACGCTCCTGCTCTATTTCATGCTCCTCGTCCGCGCGCTGCAACCCGGCTCGGGAGTGACGCCGTTCCATGCCGCGCTCGCCCTGGCGCTGGCCTACCTGACGCACAAGCTGGCGCTGTTCTTCGCCCCGGCGCTGCTGTGCCTGGCATTCGAGCGCGTCACCGGCCGATGGCGCATCCGGCCATGGCCCGCCGGCGCGTGGGAACGGGCGCTGGTGGCGATCATCGCGATGTGCCTGATCGACATGCTGCCGGCGCTGGCCGACATGGCCGGCGTCCATCATATCCTCTACATCACGTTCAACGAGCACTTCCTCGACATGATCACGCCGCTGACGCCGTCGATGGCGCGCCGGCTCGAAGCGCGCAGCGAAACCGGCATGTTCTTCCTCTTCACCTTCGGCACGCCGCTGCATCTGGCCCATTTTTTCGGCTTCATCCTCGCCAGCGCCCCGCTCGGCCTCGTCCTGCTGGCGCGCCACTGGCGCCGGATCCGTTCCGCCGCCGCGCTGCCGCTCATCGTCGCCGCCGTCATCGGCTTCCTCTGGATCCTGCTCTGGCATCCGCGCTGCGGCTGGCGCGATTGGGATCTGTTCAGCATGGGGACCCTGCCGCTGAATCTGCTGGGCGGGGGCGCCGCCGCCGGCTGGTTCGACGCCGACGCCGCGAATCCTCCTCATCCCGCGCACTGAGATCCGTCCCTCGTCCTCGTCTTCGGCCCTCGAATCGGCGCCGTCTCCCTAATCCCCGCGATCCAGCCGCAATTCGTCGGTATCCAGCTCCGCTTCGGACTTCACCGCGGGCCGATGCAGCGCCGTGGCGGGCGGTTCGCCCGGCGCGCGCTGCAGTTCCTGGACCGGGCCGACCGTTGCCGCGAGCAACTCCAGAATCCGCCGATACGACGTTTCGTGCAGGCCGCGACCATCCAGAATGATCCGGCCATCCGGTTCAATCGTGATCTGGAATTCCTCCGGTTGCGACATGCCGAGACTCCGCAAAATGCCCCCGGGGCGGCGCTTGCCGTATGCTCTCACAGACCCGTGGCAGGGGCAAAAGGTTGCACAAGACCGGGCACGTGCCTCACGCGCCGCCCGGCAACAGGCCCGCATCCTGGATAAAGCCGGCGATGGCCTCGGCGGCGAGCCCATGCCCCGCGGCGGTAAAATGCCGATCATGCTGAAAATAGAGCGGTTCCCCTCGCCGCGCATGGGCCGCGCGTGCCAGCGGCCGCAGGTTGAGCACCGGAATCCCCAGATCGCGACCGGCCTGCGCGGCCCAGGCGAATGGGAGTTCCCGGTCATAACCTTCCTCCCGGTGGCCGCGCGCAACGCCGTAACGCTTGACGATGCGCCGCCACAGCCGGTCGTCGACGTCGTAGTCCGATGGAATCAGGACGACGGCGAACGCGGCGCCGCGCGCCTCGCAGCGGACCTGCATCGCCGCCCATTCGGCCCGCGTCAGCGCCTCGGCCGCCGGCACCCAGTCCGGCGGAACGATGAGCCGCTCGTCGAACCACATGCCCTGATACGGATTCTCCCCCAGGTTGATCGAACCTGGAATCCGCATGCGCAGCCAGCGGTAGAAGGCGCTGTTCCGGAAGAGCGGACCGGTGGGGGTCGTCCGCGCGGCGGCCAGCGGTTCACCGTTCGCGTAGGGTTCCCCCCCGTGATTCGTGAACCGGGCGGCATCGGGCGCCGCGCCGAGCCAATCGTCCGCCAGATCGTTCTCCGGGAAAAAGGCGTGGATCACAAGCGTGGGCGACGTGGCGTCGATCAGTTGTTCCAGGCGTTGGCGTGCCGCCCGCGTGCCCGCGCCGACCCGGCCCGCGTTGAGGCATTCGGTCACGAGACCCGCGGCCCGCAGCCGCGCCTCGGTCTGTTCCACGAACGTCTGGCCGGCGTCGACCCCGACGCCGAACGTAAAGGAATCGCCGAGGAACAGAATGCGCGGCGCCGTCGCCGGCGCGGGCGGATCGTCATCGACCCGCAGACCCCGCTCGTCGATCCGCACGTCGAACGCATACTCGAAATAGTGCCACGTCGCCGCATACCCCGGCCGGTAATTCCAGCCCAGCACCTCGTCGTAAATGACCGAACCGGGCGGGAAATAATTAAGCGTCAGATCGCGGTAGCGATCACCGGTGGCGATCCGAAAGCCAATCTCGACTGAAAGGAGTCCGAATAAGAGCGAAAGGCCGATCGCGGCGCAGCCGAAGAGAAGGCTTCTTTCCTTGCAGCGCGCGCGCATCGGCGTCTTCGCGTCTCTGCGTGTGTGAATTAAATATTCCGTAGATTTCGGCGCCACCGCCATGCCCGCGCTTCAGCCACGGTGGTTCAGACCGACGGCTGCGCCTCGGGACCGGCCAGCGGATGATGCGGGCGCTTTTCGCGTTCGCGGTCCTCGGCGGCGGCCTTCGGCATCGCGGGGGGCGGCGGCGGCGGCGTCGCCCGTTCCATCGGCGGCAGCGTCTTGCCCTCCACCAGCATCCGGAACTCCGTCTCGTCCAGCGTCTCCCGCTCGATCAGCGCCTCCGACACCCGGTCCAGCAACTCGCTCTTCTCGCGCAGCAGATCCATCGCGAAATCGTGGGCGTCGTCGATCAGCTTCTTGATCTCCTCGTCGATGATCGTCGCTGTTTCCTCGCTGTAGTTGCGATCGCGCCCCAGTTCGCGACCCAGGAAGACCTGCCCATCGTGGTCGCCGAACGCGCGCGGGCCGAGCCGGTCGCTCATGCCGAATTGGCAAACCATGCGCTGGGCGAGACCGGTGGCGCGCTCGATGTCGTTGGAGGCCCCGGTCGTGTAATCGCCGAACTGGATGATCTCGGCGGCGCGGCCCCCCATCAGGTGGCGCAGCTGCGCCATCAGTTGCTGCCGGCTCATCGTGCGGCGGTCTTCGGTCGGCAGGATCCACGTGACCCCCAGCGCCCGCCCGCGCGGCACGATCGTGATCTTGTGCACCGGATCAGTGCCCGGCGTGAAGTGCGCGATGATCGCGTGGCCCGCCTCGTGATACGCCGTCACCAGCTTCTCGCGGTCGGTGATCACCATGCTGCGCCGCTCGGGACCCATCATCACCCGGTCCTTGGCTTCCTCGAACTCCAGGTAGCCGACCGTCTCCTTGTTGCGGCGGGCGGCCAGCAGCGCCGCCTCGTTGATCAGATTGGCCAGGTCCGCCCCCGAGAATCCCGGCGTCCCCTTCGCGATGCGTGTCAGGTCGACCCCGACTTCCATCTTCACCTTGCGCGCATGAACCTGCAGAATCTTCTCCCGCCCCTTGATATCGGGAAGGTCCACGATCACCTGCCGGTCGAAACGGCCGGGCCGCTGCAGCGCCGGGTCGAGCACGTCGGGCCGGTTCGTCGCCGCGATCAGGATCACGCCTTCGTTCTCCTGGAAGCCGTCCATCTCGACCAGCAACTGGTTGAGCGTCTGCTCGCGCTCGTCGTGGCCGCCGCCGATGCCGGCGAAGCGCGACCGCCCCACCGCGTCGATCTCGTCGATGAAAATCAGGCATGGCTTGGCCTTCTTGGCCTGCTCGAACAGGTCGCGCACGCGGCTGGCGCCGACGCCGACGAACATCTCGACAAAATCCGAACCGGAAATGGAGAAGAACGGGACGCCGGCCTCGCCCGCGATCGCCCGCGCCAGCAGCGTCTTGCCCGTCCCGGGGGGCCCGACGAGCAGCACCCCCTTGGGTATCCGGCCCCCCAACCGGCTGAATTTCTTGGGATCTTTCAGATACTCGACAATCTCGCCCAGCTCGTCGCGCGCCTCATCCACCCCGGCGACGTCCTTGAACGTCACCTTGATCTCCCCCTCCTTGACCAGCTTGGCCTTGCTCTTGCCGAAGCTCATCGCCTTGTTCCCGCCCCCCTGGATCTGGCGCATCAGCAGCATCCACAGGATGAAGATCACCAGGATCGGCAGCAGGATCGAGATCAGGATCTGGGAGATGTAGGGGTTGGAGGGATCGGTGTCGTAGGGAACGTTCAGCTCAAGGGCCTTCTGCAGGACCTCGCCCTCCTGGCCGGCCAGGTAGCGCGTCTTGTAGGTGATCGGAGCGGCGTCGGAATTGTTGGGATCCCGAATCTCGCTCAGGATCACATTGCCCTCGTCGACGGCCTTGATGATGTTGCCGGCCTCGGCCTGCTTGATCCATTGCGTCAGCGACAGATCGGTCGGCGTGACTTTCTTGTTGTAGTGCATGAACAACAGCACGAAGACCATGAAAATCACGATCCAGAGGGTGACGGAGCTGAGACCTTTCATTGCATCCTGTTACTCAAGGAGATCGGGCTGCGGGATTCGACGAGGAGGACCGGAATGAAAAGCCAGGCGTCAGTATCGGCGGCCGCCAAATCCAGCCTCATGCTAGCAGAAGAGCCAAAGACGGGCCAACAGCTAAATCCCCGGTTGGCGACCGAGCAAACCGGCATCAGGGCCGCTTCGGCCGCCTTCTGAATCAACATCACCGTCCCTCGTCCTCGGCCTCGGCTCTCGAAATAACGCTCCATTTCGTCCTCTCGTCGCCCAACCCGCCGCGCCGGTCGCGCGCCGGGTTGATTTCCCGTCGGTTCTGCTGATAATTGGAACCCCAGTGGGATTCTCGTCCGGCTCAAGGAGTGTAATCATGATGTCGAGCTCGCCGCGGATCGTGATGGCGTGCCTGTCGGCAATGGCGTTGATCTCGTCGGTCGCGGGGTGCGCCTCCGGCGGCGCGTCGGGGGAACGGGCCCAGTTCCAGTCGGCCGCGCCGGCATCCCCCGCGCAGCCCGTCCCCGCGGGCGCCGCCGGCAAGGCGAGTCCGGCCGCCCCGGCGCCGCTCGACGCGATGACCAGCGCGACGACCGGTGACCAGACCATCACCACCACGCCGCTGGTGCTGCTTTACGTCGCCGCGATGCAGGAGGACCCGGCCTTCCTCGACCAGGTGCTCAAGAGCGGCATCGACATCAATTACGTCGATCCGGCGTTTGGGATGACCGCCTTTCATTTCGCCGTGGGAGAAGGCCAGTTTGAGGTCGCCCAGCGTCTGCTGGATCACGGCGCCGACATCAATTCCCGCTCCGTGCCCAGCCACGCCACGCCGTTGATCGACGCCGTCAATCTCAACCAGACCGAGACGATCCGCTGGCTGCTCGCGCGCGGCGCCGACCCCAACGTCCGCGATGGGACCGTCGGCGTCACGCCGATGCTCAGCGCGGCGATGGACAATCAGGTCGATGTCTTGCAATTGCTGCTGGAGCACGGCGCCGACCCCAACATGATGAACGGGCAGGGCGTGCCCCCCCTCCACCTGGCCGTTTCGATGGGCCACCTGGAATCGGTCGAGCTGCTGCTGGCGCATGGCGCGGAGCCCAACCTGCCCACGGGCGAGGCCGGCGTCAAGCCGTTGACCGTCGCGCTGCGCCACCCGGAACGCCCCGAAATCATCCGCCTCCTGAAAGAGGCGGGGGCGACGGAGTAGCCCCGACCGCTCTTTCCTCAGTGTAACCCATCGAATACGCATAAAGCGGATGGATGAAAATCCAGTCCAGAAAATTGCGCAACAGCGGGTAGGTGGCGAACAGGCGATCAAACGTCGAGTGATAGACGTAGTATTTCTCGACGTTGCGCAGCCCTTCGGTCAGGTGTTCATAATCGACCTCGGCCGCGCCGGCGACGTTGGCGAAACACGCGCTGTACCAGTGGATCAGCCCCCAGTGCATAAGCTGCAGGCAATGGCCGAAGTGGAGCGTCTCGGCCTGCAGCAGGTCTTTGCGAAACAGCCGATGGCGGAAGTAGCGCGTCAGCAGTTCATCCAGCTCGGGTCGGCGTGGGTCGAACCGGATTTCGCGCAGGCGCCGCCAGTCGGTCGCCGCCGGCAACGTGGGGAGCTGGACCGCGCCGCGGCCGGCGGCGTGCCGAAAATAGGTATTCATCACCATCACGTAGCTGCGCAGCCGGCCGCGCCGTTCGCCATACGTATTGCGCAGCGCATGGGCGAAACCCAGGAACATGCGGCGCAACAGCGGGCTGGCGCCGCGGCGCCGCGCCAGCCGCAACGGAATCGCCCACGGCTCGCCCGCCTCACCACGC
>MVZB01000049.1 GCA_002068205.1 candidate division BRC1 bacterium ADurb.BinA292 | reverse complement strand
CTCTTCCGTTCCGTCCCGGATGCCCGTTGCCTCTCTTCCGCGCCGGCCCAAAACCGCCACGGAAGCAGTGGAGACAACGCAGATCCTTGACAGGCGGGGGTGGGTTGGCTATTAAATGGTGGTTTGCGCTGAGCGCCGGAAACCCGTTCTTGGCCTCAGAGGCTCCCGGGAGACCCCGCGCCAATCGGACCAGCAAAGGACCAAAGATGAAAAAGGGCATTCACCCCGAGTACAAACTGACGACGATTCGCTGCGCCTGCGGCGCCGAATACAAAGTCCGCTCGACGCGCGAGAACCAGCGGCTGGAGATTTGCGCTTCCTGTCACCCGTTCTTCACCGGCCGCCAGAAGCTCGTCGATACGGCCGGCCGCGTCGAGAAATTCAACCGCCGCTACTCCAAGTTCCAGAACGCGCCCAAGTAACCCCCCCCACCGAGACAAGGCAAGCCGGGGCGAAGCCGACCGCGACTTCGCCCCGCTTTGATTTTTCCGCCGCTATTCCTCCAGCGGGCTCGATCCGTTGTCCGTTGCATCGGGCACGCTGCTGATCCGCTGGCTGGAGCCCTTGAGCCACACGCGCACGGTCGGCGAGGGCAACTGCGTGCCGCGCACCAGGTCGCGCCGCGGATCGAACTCCCAGAGGAGCGTCGCGATCCCGCTCGTGCCCCCGGCGATCTGGTTCAGCATCACCTCGCCCAGTTCGTTTTCCTCGGTCTGGATCGCGCTGCGGTAGAAGCTTACGACGACGCCGCGGGCGGCCGTTTCGCCCGTGTTTTTCACTTCGGCCAGCAGGCGCATCCGGTTGTCGTCGATCTCGTCGGGGGTCGCCTCGGCCCACACGCGGCCGACCTGCAGCCTGGCCTTCGTCCGGATGTTGACCGGCACCGCCAGCAATCGGCCTTCGTTCGACGTCCCGCGGTCGTTGAAGTTGTTCATCAGGTGGACCCACACCTGCTTGACGCCGGCATTCTGAAAGGGGTCCCAGCGCAGGGTCAGCGGCAGTTGGCGCCCCGGCGCCAGGCGCGGGATCCGGTCGCGGTTGTATTCGATCTGGTTCGGCAGCGGCTGGCCCCCCGCGTCGGGCGGCTTGTCGAGCAGCGAGACCATCATCGGCGCCGACGGGATGTTGCCGACGTTTTCCACCAGCAGATCGATAAAGACCGTTTCCCCCTCGGTGGGATTGGGCGGGCGGACGCGCGCGCTCCCCGGGACGATCCGCACGTCGGCCGCCCGCCGCGGAATGAGCGCCAAAGGAACCCGGTCCACCTCCTCAAGCGTCAATGTCTCGGTGGTGAGCCGTCCGAGCCACAGCGCACCGTCGGCCAACCGTTCGACCAGGTCGCGCGAGAGGGTGAACGTCGCCTCGGCCAGCGCGGCCTCGGCGGTGCTGGCGGCGTCCATGCCCCCGGCGGCCGCGGCGCCGTAACCCAGTGTCTGGGTTCCCGCAGCCTTGCGTGAGTGGGCGCACGCGCTCGGCATCGAGACCTTCGTCGGCAGCTCGGGGCGGGTGTTTCCCACCGAGATGAAGGCCGCACCGCTGCTGCGCGCCTGGCTGGTGCGCTTGCGTGCGGCCGGCGTGCAGTTCGCCGTACGCCACCGCTGGCGCGGCTGGGCGCCCACGCCCGCAACGGAAACCGTAACCGCGGCCGCGCATGCGAATGAAGACGCTCGCCCCTGCCCTGCGACAACACCGGGCAGCCAGCACCTGCTGTTCGAATTGCAGCGGTTGACCCGGATCGGCATGCGGCCGCGCGGCGTGCAGGATCGCGCGCGCGATCAGCGGCCGATCAGGCGAGGCCGGCAGCGCGGCCGAGACCTCCAGGTTCGCGCCGGGCGCGAGCGACAGCTCGCGGGTCAGCACCACCCGCGTTGTCGCGCCATCCTCCGCCAGCAGCTCAAGGCGGCCGGTTGAGTCGATTTTCGCCGGATTGCGGACGGTGGCGATGACAGCCGGCGGCGCGGCGCTCGGGTCGACGCGCAGGCGGTCGAGCGCCAATTCGGGATATTCGATTTCGATCGTGCCGGCCGCGGCCATCTCGGCGCCGCCCGCCGGCGACCAGGCATAGAGGCGCAATTGAGCGGCGCCCTCGGGGGCGGTGCTCGGGATGTCCAGGCGCAACGTCAGCGCGCCGCCGCGATACGTTGCCTCGTCGGCCGTCCAGAGCGACGCGCCGTCGGCCGAGGTCAATTCGCCCGTCCAGCGCCCCTCCCGCGGCTCAAGCCCCTCCAGCTCCACGGTCAGGTTCATGCCCGGCGCGATTACGTTGCGCGACAGCTCCAGCTCTCTCAATTCGTCCGCCAGTTGCAGGTCCAGCGTCGGGTCGCCGAGCAGCAGATACATGTAGAGCAACTCGCGCGGATCGCGGTTGAGCGCGTAGCGCGCCTTGGCCAGCGTGACGATCTCGCCGAACTGGCGCACGCCCTCGCGCAGCAGCACGCGGCGCAGGGCCTGCGACATCCGCCGGTGGATGCTCGTGATCCCCGGCCCCGACGGCACGTAGCACGCGATCGCGCCGCCGTTCTCCACGCGCATCATGTCCTCGGTGATGCAGATGTTCCAGGGGGGCACGGGGTAATCGATCGCGCCGGAGTTGCAGGTCATGTTGGCGACGAACGTCATCCAACCCGAGTCGGTCAGATGCAGGTTGTCGCTGTTGGGCGAATCTCCGCCGAACCAGATCCGCTCATCAGCCCAGATATTGGGCGATCCGTGCCCGTAATATGTCAGGTACGAGACGCCGCCGCGGAACAGGGCAAGAATCCGGTCCGTCGCCGCGCGGCTGACCTTCATCCGCTTACGCTCCACCATCGTCTGGGGCAGATACCAGTTGTCCTCGAACGGCAACTCGTCCAGGTAAACGCGTTCGGCCGTGAACTGGCGGGGGGTTTCCTCGCGCCGCAGCGAATCGATCACTTCGGTGAATTCGCCGTTGTCGGCGACGTAACCCAGCCGGGCGCGCCACGGCCCCGGCATCGCGCGCCGGCCGTATTGGATAATCTTGTCGACGACGCGGCGGGCGTCGTCGCGATTGGCGACCGACAGCCGGCCCAGCATGAAGTCGGGCAGATCATCCGAGCCCGCCACGGCCGTGAACCAGAAGTCCGAGGCCCAGCGTTCCGCGCCATTTTCGAACGTGTAGGTCGGGATCCAGTTGCGCACGCCCTTGCGGGCGACGTCCAGATAGTCGCTGTTGCAGTCGCCAATCAGCAGGACGTGTCCCGGCGCGCGCGCGCCCCACGCGCGCAGCAGATGGCCCAGCAGGCCGCGGATCGCGCCGGGATCCAGCGTGCCGTGGCTGAAGAGATCGTAGACGCCTTCCACGTCGATCACGCGCGTGCGCCAGCCCCGGCCGTCATGGAATTCGGCCAGCCGCCGCGCCGCTTCCTCGAATTCCGCGTGGGTCACGATCAGCAGGTCGAGCGGCTCATCCGGGGTCCGCAGGTCAGGAAATGTCAGGGGCCGCAGGTTGGTGACGGGCCGGGCCGCTTCCGGCGTGACGATCTCGATCCGTTCCTCGGGCGGCATCGCCCCCATCGTGCGGGGCCGCACCCAGGTGACGTAAGTCGTGCCGTCGCGATCGCGCTGAACCGGCAGATACGACTCCGCCTCCCCGCCCCCGACGATCCGCAGGGCGATCGCCGCGGGTGCGGGGTTGCCCGCCGCATCCAGAATCGGCGCGCGGGTCGCGACGGAGGTCAGCGCATCGCCGGGGATCGTCAGCCGGCCGTCCAGCAGCCGCGGCTGGCTGGGATACGTGATTGCCAGGTGGTCGAACCAGACCAGGACGGGGGCCTCTTCGCGCTCGGTCGGACTGCGTTCGTCGTACAGCGTGATCGTCAGCGTAGCCGCGCCGTCGGCGAACGCGGTGGCCGGCAGATCGATCTGCTTGGTTGCGTCGCGCGCGCCGTAGAACTTGAGCGTCGCGACCGGATTACGGTTGATCTCGACTTCGGCGCGCACCTGCGACAGCGTGCGGTCGGTATCGAGGAAAAACTTCAGCAAGCCGCTCAGCGCGCCGCCGCCGGCGAAATGCGGCAGTTCGACCCGCAGCTGCAGCGGCTGCTCCGGCTCCAGCGGCGCGTCGATCCATTCCATCGCCTCGACGGCCAGGAAACTGCCGTGGCTCATCTCGAGCGAATTGTCCTGTTCATAGGTGTATTTGCGCGGGATCGTGGCGAGTGCGGCCGTGGTCGGCTCGGCGTCGGCGGGCGCGCGCGCCAGCAGCGCCGCCGCCACGCTGTCGTCGGTCGTGACCCAGTAGGCGCGCTCGCGCGAGTAAGGCGTCTTGCCACCCGTGGCCCAGAAATAGACGCCGGCCGGCCAACCGGAGGGAACCGCCGGCCCCGGCGCCACGAGCAACGGTACCGGCCGCCCGCGCGAGAAAACCCGCACCGCCGACGGCACAGCTTCCGCGCTGGGGACGCCCGCCTTGATCAGTTCCTCCATCGGCAGATGGATCAGCCCTTCCTCACGGACGAGCAGTTTGGACCATCGCGTCGCGGACGGCGCGTGCTCGCGGGGGTCAACCAGTTCGTGGCGCTCGCCCTCGGGGGGCGGCGGGGACGCCACCGCGTAGCGCGACAGCCCTTCCGGGTTGGCAACCAGCCGGGCGGCGAGATCCCGCCAACTGGCGTTCGACGGCGCATCCTTCGCGGCGGGGTCGGCGGCGGACGGCTCCTGCGTGGGGGCGTCGGGCGCGCGCCAGCTCAGCGACAGCGTCAGCTCGAGGTCATCCGCCGGCGCGGGCGCGCCGGTCTGCCCGTCGCTCCCGTCCTGCAGCGGGGCGAAAATATCCGCCGTCACCTGCAACGAGTAGATCGGCCAGCGACGCAGATAGCCGACGAATTCGGGAGTCGCCGGCGATCCCGGATAGCGCGCCGCAAGCGAGCCGGTGGTCAACTCGTCGGCGGGCGGCCAGGGCGCCCCGCCATAGTGCACGTCGCGCCAGGCGGCCGCCGGCTTGACCCCGGCCGGCAGCACAAACGCCAGCACCGGCATGTCGCGCGGCAGGCCCAGATGTGACGGCCAGCGCAGGCGCACGGTCAGGCTGGTCGTGGCGTAGTCTTCGGCGAGCGTGACAAATCCGCCTTCCATCGGCGCCGGCCGCACGCGCGCCTGGACGACGGTCGCGTCGTTCGCGGCGCCGTCGCGCGGCGCGCGCTCGCATCCCGCGAGCGTCAGGAGGACAACCGTGAGGAACAGCGTGAGCTTGCGCAGCAACGGAGAAACGGAACCAACGGAAGGCAGGGCTGGAAATCCCCCGGTTTGGACGGTCAGGGCTGGCGGCCGATGACGACGCTCGTCAGCCCCGATCATCGTAAATCATCAGCCGCCGCCTGTCCATACGGCGCGGCCGATTCGGAACCTGAGGAACAGCAAGGAAGCAATAAAGAACAAGGAGTTTTGTTTGCCTCACGCCGCGCGGGATGCACGGGGGCCGACTCGATCTCGATCCCGATCCCAATACCGATCGCGATGCACCAGATTAGCGTCGCACCCCGTTTTGCTGGATCATTGACAATCCGGTTTCCGGCTCAAGAATGGTTGCTGAAGCCACGCCGCCGCTTCGCGGAGCTCCACGACTCGCCCGGGAAGCCTCAGCCCGTGTCCCCCATCCAACCCGACGACCTGCTTGCGATCGCCCACATCGCCCGTCCCCACGGCGTGCGGGGCGAACTGAGCGCGATCGCATTGGCGCCGCCGGTCCTCGCGCCCGAATCGCTGCTGCTGGGCCGGACGCTCATCGGCCGCGACCCCCACGGCCGACTTTCCGACTACACGGCCATCGGATTTCGCCCGCATCAGGGGCGCTGGCTGATCCAGTTGGAGGGCGTCACCGACCGCACGCAGGCCGATGCGCTCCGGGGGCACGACCTCTGCCTGCGCCGCCGCGATCTGCCCGATCTGCCCGAGGGGTGGTACTGGGAATCGGACCTGGAACAGTGCCGCGTCGTCGACCGCCGCCTGGGCGAGATCGGCCGCGTCGAAGGGTTGGATACGAGCGGTGTCCAGCCCTATCTGACACTGATCCGCCCCGACGGCCGCCGCGCGATGATCCCATGGCGCTCGGCGCTGGTCCCCGCGGTCGACCTGGAGGCCGGCGTGATCGAGACCGATCTGCCGGGGGACTTTCCCGGAATCAGCGAGTAGCCCGCATCTCGCCCAATCTGTTGTAAGGAAAGGCTTGTATCATGGTCATGCCCGAAGCTCTCGCGCACATCATGCGAACCGCGTCTGGCTACACGCATGCGATCCCCCTGCTCACGGCCTGCCAGACCGGGATTTTCGCCGCGCTCGGGCGTGAACGGCGGTCGGCCGGGGCGCTGGCGCGTGAGCTGGGCATGGACGAGCGGGCGCTGGAAACGGTCCTGCTGGCGCTCGTCGCCGACGGCTTTCTGACGGGTGACGAGGCGGGCTTCGCCCTGGCACCGGGCTATGGAGAATTTCTGCTGCCCGACGGCAAGCGTACGCGCGCCAGCATCCTGAGCCACCACGCCCATCTGGTTCCGCGCTGGGCCCGGTTGCCCGAGGTGCTGCGCAGCGGCGAGCCGGTCGTCGCGACCCAGGACCGCACGCCCGACGAACTGCGCGCGTTCATCTGCGGCATGGCCAACCTCTCGCGCGAGTCGAGCCTGGAAGCCGCCGAGAAGCTGAACGTCGGCCAGTATCGCCGCATGCTCGACCTGGGCGGCGGACCGGGCACGGCGGCGATCGTGTTCGCGCGGGCGAATCCGCAACTCAACGCGGTCGTGTTTGACCTGCCCGATCCGATCGAGATCGCGCGGGAGGAAATCGCCGCCGCCGGGCTGGAGGACCGTATTGACACGATGGCCGGCGATTTCATGCGCGACGACATCGGCGCCGACTACGACCTGGTCTATATCGCCAACATTATCCACATGCTGGGGCCGGAGGAGACCGAGGCGCTGCTGCGCAAGGCGCGGGCGGCGCTCGTCCCCGGCGGGACGGTCGCGATCAAGGATTTCTATCTCGATGATTCGCGCGCCGCGCCCAATTTCGCCGCGTTTTTCAGCATCAACATGCTCGTCAACACGCCCCGCGGCAAGTCGTATACCCGGACCGAGGTCGAGCAACTCCTCACGCGGCTGGGCTTCCAGGACCTCGCGCTGCTGTCCGTCGCGGAGGAAAGCGCCATCCTCACCGCGCGAAAAGGTTCCTGACCCCAGCACGACAGCCGAAAGGGACGAGTGACGGCACACAATGGAAAGTATGCCCCCCGAAGATCCGTCGGCGCCTGCCAGCTCTCCCGCCTAGGGGTAATCCAGCCAATCGCAGGCCGCACTCCGCATGAGGCGGTAGAGGTACGCGACGCCGGATAACCGCTCCGGAGCGTTCGCCCATGGCGCTCCGACCAGCACGTCGCCACCGACGGCCGTCACGGCCACGCCGAAACCCGTTCCCGGCAGGCCGTTCGGGTCGGTCAGTTTTTCGGTGGCGAGCCAACGACCATTGACCCGGCGGAAAATCCAGACCGAGCCGTGCACCGATTCATGCGACGAGAAAGGCCCCGGAGAAGCGCCGACGGCAATCAGCTCGTTGGAAATCGCCACCGACCGTCCGAACCCCGTCACGCCGGTCGGATCGAACGGCGCCAGCTTTGCCCGCTCGACCCACTGGTCGCTTTCCCTTTCGAATACATAAGCCCGGCCGATGCCCGGCGCTCCGATAACCAGACTATCGCCGGCGATGGCCGCCGCCGCGCCGAAGGACATTCCGCCTACGGCATCCGTCGGCTGAAGCCAGGCCTCGCGCGTCCAGACGCCATCCGTGCCTCGGAAGACGAAGGCGGTCCCTCGAGGGTGGATGTCCCGGGCGGACTCGAACCATGCCGGCGAACCGCAGACGATCGAATCGCCATCAATGGCGACCGACCAGCCGAATTGCCCGAAATGCCGCGCTTCGTCGGCTCCGTGGAGGACGGCCTCACGTTGCCAGACGCCGATGTGCCGCGTATAGACGTAGGCTACGCCGCCTTCCGCGTCATAGTAGCCTAGATCGTCACGAAAGACCGTAGTGAGCGCGCCCCAGGCACCGACGACGACCGTATGGCCCGAAGCGGCGATCGCCGCGCCGAAGTGATCGTTGTCTCCGCCGGGAGCCTTCCGCGCGTGCGGACCGCCGAATTGAGCTCGGATCAGTGCGTCTCCCTGCTCGATCCCCCATTGGTGAAGCCGCGCTTCCTCCAGCCAGTCGCCGCCCTGCCGCCGGAAGATTACAGCATGTCCAAAGCCGGTCGCCCAGCCCGCCGCATCATCCCCGACGACGGCGTACTCGTCGGTCAGGGCAATGGCAGCCCCGAATGAATCGTTGTCGTGATACGCCCAGGACGATCTCAGATCGGCTATCTGCGCACCGTGGGGGCTGTCCCGGGCATAGATCGCGGCGGAAAGTCCGCCGGGCGACCCGAGCGCGAAGAATCGGTCAGAAAGTGCGACGGATTGGCCGAATTTGTCGCCGGCGGCCTGCATCGGGAACAGCTTCGTCCGTGGCGTCCACTGCTCGCCTGCCCGATCATAGACGACAACCGCGCCCGCAAATGGACCGCCGGCGCCGTCTCGAATGTCGCCGGCGGCGACCGTGTCGCCGGAAACGGTAACTGCCGTCTGAGGGGCGTTGGTCGGAAATGACAATTGCTCTACCCAGCCAGTTTGGCCTCGAGCAAAGACATGCCCGAAGCCACTACTCGGCCCTTCGATGATCGTGTCGCCCGAGACCGCGATGGTGGAACCATGCAGCTCATGTTGGCGAAAACGGCTGCCCACCAGCGTCGCCTCGTGCGTCCAGCCGAATCCGCCGCGTCGAAAAACGGAGACGGTTCCAACGACTGGCAGCCCGCTGTAAGGGGCATCGGGGTCGCCTACGGCAATCACATCCCCTGAAACACTCACCGCATGTCCGAAGGCGTGATCCGCCTCCGGTGGGATGCTGAACAGAGTCGCGGTCTCACTCCACAAATCTCCGACGCGCTCGTAGATATGAACCACTCCTGCGGAATCCGCACTCGCGCGTGGAACGCCAACCACCAGCCGGTTCCCATCGAGCGAAATCGATGAGCCGAATCGGTGTGATCCATTCAGCTCGGATTGAAGCGACCAGCTTGCTCCGACGCGCGTGTAGAGGAAGACCGAGCGGGCCTCCGGCGCACCCACCGCCGCCGTGTCGCCCGAGATCGCCACGACCCTTCCGAAGCCTTCCTTTCCCCCGGATGCCGAGAGGGCGGCTTCCAGATGCCAGGCATCCCCCGTTCGTTTATAGATGAACGCCCACAGCCCGTCGGGGAGATACCCGTTGGTTCCGATGATGGCCGTGTCGCCCGAGACGGCGCAGGCGGCGCCAAAGCCGAGATTCGCCCATGCATCGGGCGGGCGGATCTCCGCTTGCAGCCGCCAGTGCCCAGCGAAATCACGTACATAAATACGCACCAACTCTGGATGATCGGGCTCCGGCGCGGCGATCAGCGTGGCCCCGTCCAGGGAAATCGCATAACCAAAATGCGAAGGCACATCCCCTTCCTGGGGATTCTCGATTACAATCGGCTCGGCGGCTGCGAGGTGGAAGGCCATCATGGCCAGCGCCAACCGAGCGGCGCAACGAACCGGGCATCCCGCCCGATTGATGAACCAGGCGTATACGCGCAACATCGTGGACCCCTCCTCTGTGGGACGGGCACAATCCTTAACCGGTTGCGATATCCACAGCGGGATTCATGATTCTAGAGTCAATAGTTTCCCGTTCCATGATGTTAAGAGGCTATCCCGAAAGGCCGTCATGTGCCAGCCATAAGTGTCCCGTCAACTTGATTTCAGGATGTCACGCTCTTATACTTTCCGAGCATCGGGCCGCCATTGCCGGTTGGCTGCATTTCCATTCCACTCGTTGAGTTTCAGCCATGTCGTCTCCTTTTCGTGTTTTCGTTTATGCCCTGGTCGCCGCAGTTCTCGCGGCGCCGATCGCCGCGGTCGAGCCCGCCTCGACGCCGCCCGTCGTGCCGCTCGGGCTCGATGCCTACCTCCAGTGGGAGAAATGGCCCCTGCAACGGCTGGGCGTGCGCTCCTATATGCGCAGCACCTACGACCGGTCCGGCGGTAACCAGAGCGCCGATGCGAGCCATTACCTGTATCAGGAAGCCGAGGATTTCAACGTCGCGCTCGATGAACTGGGCCCCGGCGTGTTGTATTTCAAGCGCACCAATCACTGGCACGGCAGCCCGTGGCACTATGAAGTGGATGGAACCGATCACATCGTCCAGGAGAGCTCCACGGCCGATCCGCTGAATCCGGTCGCCGACTCGGTCTTCCTCCCGGAGGCACCCTTCCCCAACCCGCTCACCTGGACCTGGTCGGTGACCCGGGGGGCCGACCTGATGTGGGTGCCGATCATGTTCGAGCAGCAGTTGAGGATCGCCTATAGCCGCACGCACTACGGCACGGGCTATTTCATTCTGCACAAGCTGCTGCCCGGGATTGCGCTTTCACGCCCGCTGCGTTCCTGGTCGATCCAGGAGATTCCGGATCCGGCCGTGCTGGATCTGATCAACCGCAGCGGAACCGACATCGCCCCCGCCGACACGCTGATCCAGGAGGCCGGCGACCTCTCACTCGCCGCCGGCGGCACGCTGCCCGTCGCGCAAATCCAAGGACCGGCGACGCTGCGCGCGCTCAAGTTCACGCTACCGCTGGATCGCGCCCTGGATCTGGAGCGGGTCCGGCTGCGCATCACCTGGGACGGGCGCGCGCAGCCCTCGGTCGACGCGCCGCTGTGTCTCTTCTTCGGCGCCGGCACGTTCTACAATCGCGACGGCAGGGAGTGGCTGGTCAAGGCGTTTCCTGTCAGCATCCGGCAGACAGCGGACGAGCTCCAGCTCGCGTGCTACTTCCCGATGCCGTTCTTCAGGGAAGCCCGCATCGAACTGGCGGATGTGCCCGCGAGCGAGGCCGAGATCGGCTACGAGATCCGGGCGGAGCACTACGACGGGCCATCGAATCATGTCGGCTATTTTCACGCGACCTATCGGGACCATCCCGATCCCGAACCCGGAGTCGACCTGGTCTATCTCGACACGCGGGAGGTGGAGGGGGGCGGCGATTGGACCGGCGCGTTCGTCGGCAGCTCGTTCATTTTCTCCCATCATGCGATCCTCGGCACGCTGGAGGGGGACCCGCGGTTCTTCTTCGACGAGTCGCAGACCCCCTCCTACGGCACCGGCACCGAGGAATGGGGCGGCGGGGGCGACTACTGGGGCGGCCGGACGATGACGTTGCCGTTCGCCGGCCACCCGGTCGGCGCGCCGAATCCGGACGCGGCCCACAACGACCGCGACCGGATTGAATCGGCCTATCGGTTTCTGCTGGCCGACCTGATGCCGTTCGGCAAGCGCGCGATTATCCGCAATGAACACGGCGCGCTGAATGATTCGCGCGAGCACTATGAATCGGTGGTCTACTGGTATGGCCTGCCCGGTGCATCGCTCGTCCGGACCGATGTGCTCGATGTCGGCGATCCGGCCGACGAAGCCGCGCACGACTACGTCTCGCCGGACGCCACCGCGCCTTACAGATTCAGTTCACGTTACGAATGGGGACCGACGGCGGTTGAGCTGACGGCGCCCAATCGACCCGAGGCCAACCCCGCCAGCTACGCCGAGTTCAGCTTCCACCTTCCCGCGGCGGGTGAATACTCGCTGTGGGTGCATGGCCGCGCGGAGCGCCCGTTCGTCACGTCCGACGCCTTCTGGGTGCAATTCGACGGTGAGATCGGCACGCCGGCTTTCACGGCGGCGGCCAACGGCATCAACGGGCTGGGCAACTGGCTCGACGGCCATCCCGGCGAGCTGGACTACCGCTGGTCCAGCGGGATGCCCAACGCCGTCCCGCAGGTCATGCGCTTCGCGGAGCCGGGCACCCACACGCTGCGGATCCAGCCGCGCCATCGTGGGCATTTTCTGGATGAGATCCGCCTGACGCCGGTCAACGCCGTCCCGCTGAACGATCAACCCGCTGACGCGCTGGCGGAAGCCGCCGTTGCCGCGGCGGCGGTCGTGCTGCGCGCCGAAGACGCGCGGACCCTCGCCGGCGCTTATCGGCTGCTCGACGACCGGGGCGCGCGCGCCGGCAAGGCGCTCTACATCCCCAGCGAAACGCGCGAGGTCGTGCCGGTGCAGACCAAGGATGGCCGCCGGACCGACGGAACGTCCGAATTCACGCTCCGCATCGATCCGGACAATCACGGGGTCATGCTGCGGCGCACGCTCGATTACCAGTACCCCAATCAGCGCGCCCGCATCTGGATTGCGGCGGTGGGCGAGGATGGCAACCCGGGCGATTGGCGTGAAGCGGGCGTGTGGTACGAGGCGGGCGCCGATACGCACCTTTACAGCGATCCTCCCGGCGAACTCGATCCGACCCGCAAGACCCTGCAAACGTCGGGGCGGCGATTCCGCGACAGCGAGTTTCTCATCCCGCTCGAGCTGACGCGCGGGCAGTCCGCCATCCGCGTCCGCGCCGAGTTCTGGCCGCTCGAGCGTTCGCTCTGGCCCGGCCAGGAGTTTCCGCACCGGACGACCTGGACCGAACTGGAGTACCAGGCCTGGAGCTACGTCATGCCGCCGGACCCGTCCGCGAACGACGATTGAACGAAACGTCGCGTTCGCTCCTCGGGCCGACAACAACGCCGGCGATTGTACCCGGTGGTTTCCGCCGGCAAACCGGAGATAACCGGGAACGGTGAACTATATCGGCCTTGATGCGGCGCGCCGCGGCCGGTAGCGTGGGGCGAACGTCGTTGAATTCAGGGGCTCGATGCGCGAGGAACGGGATTACGCGCCCCCGAGGCAGGGAGATGATCAACCGGGGAATACCGCCGCGAATCCGTTCGGTCCATCCGTTGATTCCGGTGATCGAACCATGCGGCCGGCGGCGCGCCGCGGGCCGGAGGATCGCGGGATGACGGACGCCGCCCCGCCTTTCGAAGCCTGGATGGATCTGGCGCTGGCGGAGGCCGAGGCGGCGCTCGCCCACGACGAGGTTCCGGTTGGCTGCGTGATTGCCGATGGGTCGGGGGCAATCGTCGCGCGCGCCCATGACGCGCGTCAGGCGGCGGCCGATCCGCTCGCCCACGCCGAACTGCTGGCGCTGCGCCAGGCGGCCGCCGCGCAGGGCGACTGGCGGTTGGACGGCATGACGCTGGTGGTCACGCTGGAGCCGTGCCCGATGTGCGCCGGGTCAATCCTGATGGCGCGGATCGCGCGCGTGGTGTTTGGCGCGCGCAGCCCGAAATGGGGCGCCGCCGGCTCGCGCGCCGACTGGCTCGGCTCGGGCGTCTTCCCGCATCGGCCCGAGGTGATCGGCGGCATCCGGGAGGCGCCCTGCGGCGAAGTGCTGAGCCGGTATTTTCGGCGACTGAGAAAGTCCGCCGACGAGATGGGCGGATAGCGCCGGCAACGACTGTGAACCTCGCCGTATTCGCGATGCGCGCGCGGCCCCCGGTTTTGGTTGGCTATTAACCTCGGAAATCCTACGATTGCGCGAACCACCTGAAGGGAGGCGATGTCTCGCGCATGCGATGGGTCACTTACAACACAGGCAAGCCGCTGCGCGCGGGCCTGTTGATCGATGAGCTGGTTGTGGACTTCGAACAGGGCGCCCGGGCGTTGCTCGGCCGGTCCGCGCCCGCCTCGGTCCGCGCGATCCTGGAGTGGGGCAATCCGGGCCGGCAACTGGCCGAGCGGCTGCTCAAACGGACGCGAAAGCTCGTGCAGCGGATCGAGCAGGGGGCCGAGCGCCGTCCCGCCTGGCTGATTCCGCTCGACCGGGTCCACCTCAACGCGCCGGTTCCCGACCCCGAGAAGGTCATCTGCCTCGGCCTGAACTACCTGGAGCACTGCCGCGAGCAGGAGGGTCGACTGGGTCGGCCCGTCGAGCCGCCGAAACAACCGATTCTGTTCGCCAAATTCGCTTCAACGTTGACGGGGCCCTATGATCCCATCGTGCTGCCCGATCCCAAGGTGACGCGCGAGGCGGACTATGAAGTCGAACTGGCGGTGGTGATCGGCCGGACGGCGCGCGGCGTCTCCCAGCGCGCGGCCGCCGACCATATCGCCGGCTACATGGTGCTGGACGATGTGTCGGCGCGCGATTGCCAGCGCGAGGACCACCAGTGGGTCCGCTCCAAGAGCTTCGATACGTTCGCGCCATGCGGGCCCGCCCTGGTGACCCCCGACGAAGTGCCCAATCCGGGCCGGCTGGCGCTGACCACCCGGCTCAACGGCGAGGTGATGCAGTCAAGCAACACCAGCGACATGATCTTCAAGATCCCGCGGATCATTTCATTTATCTCCCAGGCGATCACGCTCAAACCGGGCGATATCATTACGACCGGAACGCCGCCGGGCGTGGGGGCGTTTCGCGAGCCGCCGATCTCCCTCAAGCCGGGCGATGTCGTGGAATGCGAGATCGAGGGCCTGGGCGTCTTGCGCAACGTCTGCCGGCGCGGGTGACGCGGTCTCGCGCCGCGCTCCCCGGCCCCCCAACCTGAAAGGGACACGCCATGGCGAATCCGTGGAAGATTTTCGGGATCGGCTGTCTGGTGATTGTCGTCCTGATTGCGATCGTGATGGGGATCGGGTTCTACATGGCGTTCAAATTCGGTTCGGGCCTGGCCCGGCAGGTGCAGGCGGCCCAGGCGCGCGTCGCCGAACTGAATGCGCAATTCCCCTTTGCCGCGGACACCGGCACCCTTCCCGACGCGGAGCGGTTCGAGACCTGGCTTCAGGTGACCCGCGATGCCGGGGCCGCGATGGAGCAGCACGGGACCGACTTTGAGCAACGGGTCGAATCGGCGGCCGAGGAGGGAATGTTCCAGGCGCTGGGTGCGATGGGCGGTCTCGGCGATCTGGTCGCCGGCATTTTCGGCTCGCTGGGCGACGCGCTGCAAAGCCGCCAGATGTCGCTCGACGAGTATGAGTGGTACACCGCGACGGCGCACACGGCGCTGCGCATGCAGGGGGCCACGACCGACACGACGCTGACCGAGATCGCGCGGCAAGTGCGTCAGCGGCAGGACGCGGATGTTTCCCCGCCGGCGACGCCGGAGCTGTCGATCGCCCAGATCGAGGCGATGCAGCGGATCCTGACCGACGCCGCGGCGCAGCATCCCGATCTGGCCGAACGAATCGCCGGGGCGATCAACCTCCTCGGCATGTTGCGCCAGTCTCACGTTGGCGAGATGGAGGCGCCCGCGCCGCCGCGGCCGGCGGAGCTTGATGCGCCGCCGGGTTCGGCCCTGCCATCGTCTCCCGCGGATGCCCCGCTGCCCGCGCCGGCCGGCTGAGCGTTCCAGCAGTTCACGTTCAATCCACGCCTGAAAGGAGGCGAGCACGATGTTTGTCGTTTGCGTGACGGTCTGGGTCCGGGAAGCGCACCGCGACGCGTTCATCGCCGCAACTCTCGAGAATGCCCGCAACACGCGCGCCGAGCCGGGCAACCTGCGCTTCGACGTCCTCCAGGCGGTCGATGATCCCAACCGCTTCTTCCTCTACGAAGTCTATGTGGATGAGGCGGCGTTCGCCGAGCACCAGCAAACGGCGCACTACTTTGCGTGGCGCGACACCGTGGCCGACTGGATGGCCCAGAAGCGCCAGGGCGTGAAGCACCGGGCGCTGTATCCCGCAGACGCAACGGCCTGGACCGCCCAGGCTTGATCCCGACTCCCGGGCGACGGGTTTTCGCCCCGGCGCGACGAGGCGCGACCCATGTACACTGCTTTCGACTTTCGCCTTCCACAGTGCATCCTGTTCGGCGCGGGCCGGTTCTCCGAAGCGGCGACGCACGCCGCGCGCTTCGGCGGGCGAGCGCTGCTGGTGACCGGCGGCCAGTCGCTTGAGCGGACCGGCCGGCTCGCCGCGCTTGAGGACCAACTGCGCGCGGCGGGCGTCGCCTGGCGGCGAATCGTGGTGCGCGGCGAACCGACCGTTTCGGTGGTCGATCAGGGCGCCGCCGAGGCCCGCCGGTTTCAACCCGACTGCGTCCTGTCGGTCGGCGGCGGCAGCGTGCTCGATGCCGGCAAGGCCATCGCCGCGCTGCTGACCAATCCGGGCGAAACGCTGGACTATCTGGAGGGGGTCGGGCGCGGCCGGACGCTCGACCAGCCGGCCCTGCCGCACATCGCCGTTCCGACAACCGCCGGCACTGGCTCGG
>MVZB01000048.1 GCA_002068205.1 candidate division BRC1 bacterium ADurb.BinA292 | reverse complement strand
GGCCCGGGCGCGGGGCACGCGCTTAAATCGATCCCCCCGCCGCTCCATCCGGTCAATCCCGACGGATCCAGCGTGGTCGGTGCGCAAACCCACTGCGCTTTGGAATTCGCCTCATGATGGCTTGTTTCCTGAAGCATGGCGGCCATCAGTCGACCGTCACTCAAAGCAATGAAGGGGTCGCCAGCGCCGGCCTCGCGCACGCCGGCGCTCAAGTAAGTTTGCCGCGGATTGGTTTTTTGGAAGGGCAGATGACTCGTTCCGGCGAAGATGTCCACCGGATTGTCCCGGCGGTATTGCGCCATTCGATCCGGGCCAATCTCCTCCCAGTGCTCACCGTCCCGGGTTTCGAAAATGCGACCCTCTCCGCCCCACAGATACAGCGCGTCGGGTGTGGCATGCAGATATCGTGGAACGACCGGGAATTTCGCGGGTTGGCTCCACTCGTCCAGCTGCGCCGATGATCTGACCAGACCGGTCGCCGGCCAGGTGTTCTCGCCTCGCGGCGCCGAGTGCCAGGCAACGTAAAGCCGCTCCTTCCAGAAAGTTAAGATGGGGCCGTGATGATACGTCGGCTCATCCCAGCTCATCGGTGCAAAAACCGGATGGCGCTCGCCTGGCAGGCGGCTTGACGTTTCCCATGAATCAGGCAAGGTTAGTGAAATGCGCGGGGAGGGCGCCGGGGGATCGGGCGCGGGCCCCTCTGCCTCAATCAACTGAAACATCGAGGGCTTAAACTCTCCGGAAAATGTCGATTCGGCAACGGCATCAATATGTCCGGTGAAACCCCGTACGGGCTCGCCGATCAGCGCCCAGTTGGATATGCCGACGGCCCGATAGATCGAGAATTCGCTTTCTTCACCATCTAGCCTTGCGTCGCGAACGAGCTGGCCGTCTCGATACAAATAAAGCGCCTGCCGCGCGTGGTCGTAAACCATGCCGAGATGCACGGGCGCACCTCCGCCCGCCAGGGGACGAGTTCCCTTGACGTACCAATGCATCGAATCCAATTCTTCGGTCACGGGATAGTGATCGTAGGCATCAAGGCTGCGCAGTTCGACCGTGGGCAGTCCGAACTCATCGATCTCCAATGCGACGATCCGGCCTGGCGGTCGCATATCCCAGTCGTTCGAACCGATGAGCGTCTGGCGCTCGGGAGGCGCGTCGGGATCGGGCGCCACCACAGCCTCCAGGATGCGCGAAGGGTGTCCCTCGAGCCAGTGCTCGAAGAGCAGCCCATCGTCCTTCGCACCCCTGCCGTCCAGCCTTAAGCCGCGTCGACCGTTGGGTAGAGTTTCAATGGCTGGCCGGCCGCTGTTGTTGACAATCCGGATCTCGCCTCCATTGGGTGCAACCTCGCCGACACCCGCGTCGGGCACGTAGGTTGAACCCAGTGCACCCGTCGACGCCTGCTCGAAATTGAGCAGCCATTGCACCTGAACCGATTGGGCGCTTGCAATGGGTAAGCCGAACCACAGGAGGAATCCCGGCGCGAACCATAGCAGCGGCCGCACCCCGAGCCGCAGTAGTTCCAGCATTGGCTTTGCTCCTCGGTCAAATGGATACGAGAGAGTCTACTGCGACTGTGGCAATGACCCTTAAAGCCGATATATCTGCAGCTGCGGCAACGGCCTTCAGGAGGCGCGCGAAGAAGAGGGCGTGACGATCCGCCAGGAGTCTACCGCTCGCCGGACCTCAAGCCGACCAGCGGTGTCACGCACGAGATCGCCGTCCTCAAAAGTATGCGCTTCCTGGACAAGGGCCGGCTTGCCAAGAACATCCGGGCCGGAATTCAATGGCGCAACCGGGTCACCCCCGAAGCCGAGGCTGCCTGTCGGATCCGGCCAATCTTCACAGTTCTCGGAATACATGCAGTTCCCAGGTTCTGGCGGCCACGAGCATCAGCTTGCGAACGGATGGGAGCATCTCAATCCCGAACCGGATTCATGACGGGAATGGTGGTGACTTGGCGGCGGCTGCGGTCCCCGGGGTGGCGCTCGAACCAAAGGGGATTACCGGGACAGGGCGCGGGACTGGGCGCGAGAGTCGTTGGACTCCCGCGCCCCGGATGCGCCAGCCTGCGCACAGCTACTCGATCACGGTCCAACCCGAAACGGAATTGACCGGAGTCTTGTACATTTGGAAATTATCAAACTCAATCACGCAATTTTCGGAAACGCCGAGACAAAGACCGGCAAAAATCGGGGGAACGCTGCCGCCGCCCCATGTTCCTGATCCGGCTCGCGTCAGCGGCATGTCGTCCAGCGTATACCAGAAATCGAAGCGGGTTTCGGTCACGCGGTGGACCACGAAGGTGATCACGTCTCCGATGCCGTAGCTTCCCAGAGCAGGCTCCACCCCGCCGATTTCGGCGCCGCCGTCTCCAAAGAACAGACCGCGAAGGATGCCGTCGTTGCGAATGGTATAGTAAGCAACATTGACGCGCTGGTCTTCGCCGGTCCGCGTGGCCAGCGCCATGCCGAACCAGATTGCAAGATCGCCGACCGTCCCCTCGATCTGACGCGCATCCAGATAGGCCGCCTCGCCCACCTCCAGGAACGCATCTTCCCGCAGCAGGAACGCGAACCCGCCGCCATTATCCGCATTGAAGTCGACCCGCAACTTGCCGGCCACGCTGGACTCGTCGTAAGTCAGGGCTGGACCGTCGCCGCCGTTGATCTGCGGCAGGCTGAAGATCCACGCCGTGTCGAACGACCCATCGTTGAAATCATCGAGGGTGCGGTTGGGCGGAGGGGGCGTCGGCTCGGGCGTCGGAGTCGGCGTTGGGGTCGGCGTCGGCCCGCCGCCCGCCAGATCGGTTTCAAAATCATCCACTGTCCCCTGAAAATCCGCCAAACCGGGATCGAACATGAAACCGACGTGAATGGGAGGGATCCCGGATTCGGGCCAGATCACCGAGCCATCGAAGTTCTCCGCGTTCCCATTCAGGCCCCACCAGCACTGGTACTCCCTCTCGGCGGAGCGGACGATTTTGAAGGTCACCTCTACGCCGAAATCCCAGCCGGGGATGGACGTCGCCGGCGCATCCCAGATTTCGCTTCCCCCATCCCCGTAGGCATGCCCGCGCGTAATCCCATCGTTGCGCAACCCGTAATAAATGAGATTCGCGCGGTTGGTGATGGTCGTCGTGGCGGCCAGGCATAATCCGATGCGGGTGGCTCCGCTCAGCACTGTCACCTTGGCCTGCACGTATTCGCCGACGTCGAGCGTTTCCGATGCATGCAGAATGAGACTGGTCTGATCGCCTGCGACATTGGTCGCTGTGATCGTCAGTTTGCCCGCATTCGTGGTCTGATCCAGGGTGACCGTATCCGCCGCGGTTCCCTGCGAGACCTGCAGGTCCAACCATTGCGCCCCGGCATTATAGGTCGATCCATCGAAACCATCGAGGAGGGCCGCCATCGCCGCGATCGACAGGAGCGACAGACACGCAAGACTTATGAAAGGCCTCCCGATAAGATGTGTTGATCTTGCCTTCATTTCCTTTTCCTTTCATGAATTCAATCTGTTCACTGCTCTCCCCCCATCGCAATTTAGATTCTCGAACCTGGCAGGAAACCCATTGCCCTGCCCGCTCGCTTTACCCGACCGGAGCATAAAGTTCACCTCGCGAAATCGTTCCATTGGTCGGGTCATAGACCGCCGCCGACGGAGATCCCCCGCCGCCGAATCCCTGCCAGGTCATGACGCCGTCGGGCCCGGCGCTCAGATAAACGGCATGGGAGGCCTGAATCCTCTGCTGGGTTACAGGATCCAATCCCAGAGCCTGCCAATCACCCGCTGCCGGATTGCCTAATACGATTATGTTCTTCGGGCCCAGCGGCGCTGACGAATCCACCCGGATTAACACCTGATAGGGAGCGTTGAACAGCGTATTGCCCGGGATACGCGTCCAGTGGTCCAGGATCTTGTTGGTTTCGTCGGGATATATATCCACGGGAATGGAGGTCATGTACGTCACCGGGGTCGTCAGCCGATGCGATCCAAACCCCCACCACAACCGGTTATACGCGTCGGAGGTAAAGGCGCCGTCCGGGTCCGGCACATCATTGTAATCCACCATGTAGGCGGATGTTGCCGTGACGAGACTCTTCATGTCGGCCAACGCCCGGCTGTTCTTGGCGCGGGCCTGAGCCTCAAGAAAATTCGGCACGGCAATGGCCGCCAGGATCGCAATGATCGCAACCACGATCAGCAGTTCGATCAACGTGAACGCCACGCCCGAGGATTGCTTCCGATTCTTCATCGCACGTCCTCCTTAGCGGTTTGGGAAGGATTTCTGCCGCTGCCGCGGGCCGCTGTCCCGGTCGCTCCGGTCACGGGCAGCGGCAGATACCCCGATCAATGACGCCCGATTATCATTCCACCCAAATCCCGGAGAGTTCGACCGGCACGAAATCGCCGACCAGGAACAGCTCCGCTTCCGCTTTGAAACTTGCCACGCCGGGGGCGGAGAGCAGCCCGACCACGGTCGGCAGTTGATGGGCGCTGTAATCGCGCTGACCCACGAACTGATCGGCTTCGGCCAGGTACCCCTGCCCGTAGTATAATTTGAGAATCGAACCTTCGCGTTGGATTCTCAGCGTGACCCAGTCGCCGAGTTGATAGCCGGTCAGAGTCGCCAACGGATCGCCGATTTCGACTCCCCCATTGCCGAAGAAGTTCGCGCGCGCCAACCCGTCGTTGCGCAGAACATAGAAAACCGTGTTGGAGCGGTCCATCCAGAGCCCGTGGCCGACCGTCGCCATGCCCAGCCCAAAACCGATGGCCGAGGAGAGTTCGCCCTCGGTCACCCGCACGGCCACCACCACCGATTGCCCGTCCTGCAGCGTCACGTTGTCGCGCGCGATGAAGGTCACCTGGTCGCCGCCCAGATTGGTGTAATCCACCAGCAGCCGGCCGCCGGACTCCTGCAGGCTGAAAGTATCGACCGGCGAACCGGCCTGCGGGATGTTGTTCCAGTCCCAGTTGAGGCTCAGCGCGCCGTCATCAAAATTGTCAACGCCCGGATCATTGATGTTGCCGACGATGATATTGCGGAACTGTCCGACAAAATCGCCCAGACCCGCATCGGTCATCAGCGCCGGGTATTTCGGGGTCTCCGTCCCCGCCGGCGCCGAGACATTCCCGTAGTTGAACGTCCCGCCGACCTGCGTGTCGGCCACCCCGTTCAAACCCCAATACAACTGAAACGTGTCCGCACCGGTCTTGCGGATCTGGACCGTGACCCACTGGTCGGACACTCCGCCGGGGACCGCCACATCCGCATCGCCGAGTTCGTTGCCGCCTCCCCAGTAGGCGTGGGATCGAACAATGCCGTCGCTACGGATTCCGTGGTATATCAGGTTGGAGCGATCCTGATCGAACGAAGTGGCGGCGGCCAGGCAGACGCCGATGCGCTGACCGGTGGTCTTCATGTCGGCCTGCACAAAATCGCCCACCTCATCCAGCGTGACATCGCCGCGGACCCAGACGGTGGTCTCGTCGCTTCCGGCCGCATTGGTGTAGGTCAGCGTCAAGACCCCTGGATTCGTGGTTTCATCGAAAACCTTGGTGTCGCCGGTTCCTGAATACTGGGCCAGATTCTCCGTCCATCCCGCGTCGACATTGAATCCTCCATCCCGAACATTTTCGATGGTGCGCGACATCCCAGGCGCCGCGACCAGATACGTGCATATTGCAAACAGTGCGATCCTTCTCGTCATTTTCCTCCCGCTCCTTTCCAATGTATCCTCTGCATTTGACCCAGATCGGTCTCTGCGTTTCCCGAGCCGCGCCGATTCCGCTGTTTTGCCACGGCCACAAGTAGCGATGATGAGTTGCGGCATCGAACCTGGCGGCGCGCGCGCCGCGGCATCGTTCAGTCGGCCGCCGGCGTTTGGCATCGCCCGGCAGACCCACCGGCCCGTCGCGCGGGTCCTGCTTCGCTCAAAAGTGCGATGCGGCATTGCACGTCGCCTGCCCGATAAAGCAATCTAAAGCGCCACTTCGAGCAACACGGAATCGAGGGCAATATCCCGAAAAATGAGCCTTGGCAAGTAAAGCCTAGGCTCACTTTGCTACCCGTGTCAAGAATAAATATGACCAATCAATGCCTTCTCCTGAAAATGTCCGATATACCTCATCCCTTCACCTAGTCGCCCGACATGAAACCGCTGAGCGGAATCTGCCGGGATCAGACGAGATTGCAGGGCTTTACGCGGTATTGATGAGGAGAATCTAGACTTTTGGCCGAAGCCGGGCGCGCCGCACCCCCGCTCTGGGTAGTGCCTGCACCCTGCCCCAGCCGGCTGGTTGGAGCGATGCCAGTGGCTTCCTGCACCCGTCGCAGGTTGGCCAGGAAATCCTCCGACGGCAAGTCGAGGCGATTGGCGACGGTGGAAAAACCCGCTTCCGCCGGCGGCAACGGTAACTTCCGGCATCCACTTCGGTTACTCCCCGCGAACCACCCCGTCAAAAAAGAGGATATGATGCACGGGCCGCTGGAGCGGCAGCAGGGCGCGCAGTGCGAGCTGCGCCCCCGCCGCCCAGACCGATGTGGAACCGCCGCCATCCAGGTTGAGAATCTCGCTCGCCCCCAGTTGCTGCACGATTTCAGCCGCTTCGTGCAGCGTCACCCCCGCTTCCCCCGCCGGGCCGCGCATCAGCGCCACCACCCACAGCCGCGTCCCGCTCGCATCCAGCCCCGCCAGCGTGCGTTCAGCCCGGCTCGCCCGCGCCGGGTCGGCCTCGAGCCGCTCGTTGAGCCGCCCCCCCTGCATCAGGATCGGCCCGGCCGACGTGGCCAGGATCACCGGCCGACCCGCGATGGCGTCCTCCCCGTCGCCGGCGCGCAGACGCGCCTCCAGCCGCCACCGGTCGGGCAGGTCCACGTCCGCCTCGTCCGTCAGCGGCACGAACAGCACCAGCCCCCGCTCGTCGGCGGAATAGATCGCATCCTTTTCGATGATCCGGCTCGCGCGCGTCGCCAGCTCGACCGGCTGGTTGAAGCGCAGCGCCGCCGTCGTCGCCGCTTCGAGCTCGACCGCCCTGACTCGTGAACGGGGCTGCACCGGCCCCGTGTAGGTGCGAAAATCGATCACATACGGCGTCCGCGCCGGCAGTGCCGCGGGGTTGAACGGAATCGTGCCCTCTGGAATGAGCGGCAACGTCGCCTCCGCCGTGGGGTCCGCCGCCGCCGGCCAGGCGACGGCTTCCCCCGCCTCCCGCGGCTGCGGTTGCAGGATGGTCTCCGTCCGCAGCGGCCCGATGACCCCGCCGCCGGCGTAGAGCGCCAGTCCGCTCGGATGCGACAGCGCCGCGTAGATCCCGGCCTCCCCCGCGCACACCCCGACCGGAAACAGATGCTCATTCCAATAGCCGCCGTTGACCGCGAAGCCGCTCGCGTGGCCCTCCGCCGCCGGCAGCAGCGCCTCGAGCGGTTGCAGGATCGGCCGGCCGGGCTCCGGACCCAGCAGGCGCCACGCCTCGCCCGTGCGGCGCAGGTCGCACGCCAGCGCGATCCCCATGCGCCGCCCGTCCGCGGTCTGGAGCCATTGCATCTCGGCCGCCGGCGCCTCGGGCGCGGTCTGCCCCGCCGGCGGCAGCGCCCCCAGCAGTGCCACGCTCAGGATCCATGACAACAGGCGACGGCGGGCCACTCCCATTCCTTTCCACGCGCTCGGCAACGGACTTATTCAGGATTCTGCGGCAAACCCGCCACCGATTCAACCCGCGGCTTCTTTCTTGCGGTCGGCCGCTGTTCGATACCGATCACGGTTCCGATGCCAATCCCGATCCTGATTTCTAATTGCCCAGCTGTTCTTCCTGACCTCGGGTTTCCTTGCGCGTTTGCCGCCTCCCGCCGCATTTTCGGTTGAACACATCCGCTGCATCTCCCATCATGATTCTGTCTGTGCCAGACCGAATCTCCGCCGCCCGGGCGGCGGGCGAGAGGCCATGGAGCATGGGAATCATCGAAACCGAAGGGCTGACAAAGATCTACGTCCGCGACGTGATCGATACGGAGTTCGGCCGACTGCGCATTCGCCTGACCAACCGCAAGACGGTGGCGCTGCAGGATCTGTCCCTCGACGTCCAGCAGGGCGAGATCTTCGGCTTGCTCGGCCCCAACGGCGCCGGCAAGACCACCGCCATCAAGATCCTGATGGGCATCCATTTCCCCACCTCGGGCTCGGCCCGCCTGATGGGCAAGCCGCTGGGCGACCGCGAAGTCAAAAAGCGGATCGGCTTCCTCCCCGAAAACCCCTACTTCTACGACTATCTGAAGGGCTGGGAGTTCCTCGATTTCTACGGCCAGCTCTACGGCATGGATAAGAAAACGCGCCGCCGGAAGATCGAACGCCTCCTCGATCAGGTCGGCCTGACCCACGCCGCCGACCGCCCCCTGCGCGGCTATAGCAAGGGCATGAACCAGCGCATCGGCCTGGCCCAGGCGCTGATGAACGACCCGGAGATCGTCTTCCTCGATGAGCCGCAGTCGGGTCTCGACCCGCTCGGCCGCAAGGAAGTGCGCGACATCATCGTCTCGCTGCGCGACGAGGGCAAAACCGTCTTCTTCTCCTCGCACATCCTTTCCGATGCGGAGATGATCTGCGACCGCGTCGCCATCCTCTACCGCGGCAAACTCCAGTCGCTCGGCACGCTCGGCAGCCTCCTCTCCCAGAGCGTCCGCGACTGGGAGATCGTCCTGCGCGGCGTCAGCGACGAATTCATGGATCGCTGGCGCCCCCGCCTCGTCCGGCTCGAAAAGAGCGACGGCGACTTCTGGGTCATCGCCAAGGAGGAGGCGACGACGCACGAACTGATCCGCGAAGCGACCGCCGCCGGCGGCGTCCTGATCCAGTTGCTCCCCCGGCGCGAATCGCTCGAGGATTACTTCATCCGGCAGGTGCAGGGTTCGCCTGAACCGCGGGGAGCAGCGGCATGAAAGAAATCACCGCCATCGCCCTCAACACCTTCAAGGAAGCGATCCGCAACCGGATCCTCTACGTCATCCTGATCTTCGCCCTGCTGCTGATTCTGTTCTCGGGCGTGCTCAGCCAGCTCACCATCTCCGACCGGCTCCAGTTGATCAAAAGCCTCGGCTTCGCCGCGATCAACCTGTTCGGCGTCGCCATCGCCGTCTTCGTCGGCGTCTCGCTCGTCTATAACGAACTGGAAAAAAAGACGATCTACACGATCGTCAGCAAGCCGATCGGCCGCTGGCAGTTCCTCCTCGGCAAATACTTCGGCCTGCTGCTGACCGTCTGGGTCAATGTCCTCATCATGACCCTCTTCTTCCTGATTTCGGTCCACTATAACGTCGGGGCGATGCAGGGGGGCGGCCTGGCCTCGACCCTGCTCGCCAGCATCGGCCGCGGGCTCCTCAACCTCGTCGCCTGGAACGCCTTCGAGCCGACCCAGAACCTCATGTTCGTGATCGTGGTCACGTGCATGGAACTGGCCATCGTCACCGCCTTCGCCATTCTGTTCTCCTCGTTCTCCACGCCGACGCTCTCGATGTTCTTCACGGTGCTGACGTTCGTCGCCGGCCGGCTCAACGAACACATCATCCGCTTCGCCGACACGGTCCTCGAGCGCGCCCGCGATGAAGCGCTCGCCGCCGCCGCCCCGCTGACCAAGCCGTTCGCCTACTGGTTCGCCATCGGCGCGGCGCATGTCGTCCCCAATCTGGGCGCCTTCCACCGCTCCGTCACCCAGGCCATCTATCAGAACGAAGTCACGCTCTGGCCCGGCACGATCCTCTACGGCGTCCTCTACACCGCGGGGATCCTCTGCCTGGCGATCCTCATCTTCAGCCGGCGGAACTTCAAATGAAGCGCTGGGGTTCGTTCACTGCCCTGCTGGCCGTCACCATCGCCCTGCTGGGGGGGGCGATGCGCCTGCAGAGCGAGCAGATCTTTCGCTGGCGGCTGATCCCCTTCAAGTTCCGCGACACCCTGTATCTCCCCTCCAGCGAATACGTCCGGGCGGTCTCGGTCGGCTACGATGTCTTCATGTCCGACTTCCTCTGGCTGCGCATGATCCAGGTCTTCGCCGCGAGCTGGACCACCCCCGACAGCCCCGAAACGATGAAGCACTACTTCGACATCATCACCGACCTCAACCCCTACAACACCGACGTCTACAAATTCGCCATCCTCGCCGTCGGCGAGGAACACAAGCGCCACGAGATGGTCAAGGAGATCGTCAACAAGGGCATCCAACACAATCCGCTCGATTACCACATCCCCTACGAGGGCGCCTCCTACGCCTTCATGAGCATGGAGGATCTGGACCAGGCCAAGCTCTATGTCCGCATGGCCAAGCTCGATCCCAACTACCCCGACTTCATCGACCGCTGGGAGGGCTACTTCGATATCCGCCAGGGACGCTACGAAGCGGCCTACAGCAAGTTTTTCCGCGAATACATCGAGGCGATCCTCGCCGACAACCCGCAGCTCTTCGACATCCTGCGCACGCAGCTCAACCGCGCCATGGATGAATGGTTCAAGTCGGTCATCCGCGAGGCCGCCGTCGCCTGGCACGACCGGACCGGCCAGTGGCCCACCGTCGATGAACTCAATGCCGCCGGCGCCTTCCAGGGCGTCCGCCTGCCCGACGTCCAGTTCGTGCGCGGCGCCCTCCAGACCGCCATCGAGCACGACCAGGGTTCGGGTCAGCTCCCCCCCGAGCAGATGGACGCGCTCATCGACCGCGGCGTCAAGACGTTCGACTTCCTTCCCCTCGCCCCCTACGACTTCATCGACCCGCGCTACCAGGGCTATGTCATCTGGCCTTATTATTATGAGGACAATCCGGAACGCTTCGTCCTCGCGGAGATCAAGGCCGCCCAGACCATGGGCCTGCTCGCCTCGTCGGTCGAGAGCCGAATCCAGGCTTACCGCGACGCGCACAGGGGCCAGTGCCCCCCCACGCTCGAGGCGCTGCTGGGCGAGGAGGCCGCCCTCTTTACCGAACATCGCGATCCCTTCGGCGGCCAGTGGACCTGGGATCCCGCAACCTGCCAGCTGGGATCGACGTCGTTCCCTTCCCTGATCGAACTGGGCCAGCTCGACGTCCGTTAAGCCCCGCCCCATGCCAGAAACCACTTCCAGGGACCATGCCGGATTCGTCGTCGCCGGACTCGGCAAGATGGGCATCATGCACGCCGCGATGCTCGGCGTGATCCCCGGCGGCCGCGTTGCCGCGCTCGTCGATCGCGACGAGCGCCACGCCGAGCACGTCCGCTCCATGGGAATCGATGCCCCGGTCTTCGGCGACCTGGCCGCCTGCCTCGACGCCCTCCGCCCCGAGGGGGTCTTCATCACCACGCCGACGTTTACCCACCGCTCGCTGTTCGAACTGTGCCTGACGCGCGAGATCCCCGCCTTCTGCGAAAAACCGCTCGCCCCGACCCTCGCCGACGCCCAGGCCATGGTCCAGGCCGCCCGCGCCCGGCCCCAGCTCCCTGTCGCCGTCGGCTTCATGCTCGGCCACAACCCGCTGTTCCGTAAAGCCGCCGACCTGCTCCGCCGGGGCGTTCCGGGCCGGATCAGATCCTTCCGCGCGGTCTGCCGACTCAGTCAGGTCTTCAGCCCCAAGAAGGGCTGGACGTTCACCCGCGAACAGGCCGGCGGCGGCGTCCTGATCAACTCCGGCTGCCATCTCCTGTTCGTGCTCGACCTGCTCTTCGGCCCCCCGCGCTCGGTCTTTGCCCGCGCCAGCGGCGTCCACAATCCCGTCGAGGATACGCTCGCCGCCCTGCTCGAATATCCCGACGGCCTCTGGGGTACCGTCGAGGTCACCTGGAGCGTCCCCGGCCACGAACTGCAATGCCACGATATCGAGGTGATCGGCACGCAGGGCACGCTCGAGGTGGGCAACGACGTCCTCCGGCTCTGGCTCAGTCAGAAGCACGAGGAGTATCCCGCGGGCTGGAGCCTCTGGCCGCGCGCCGCCCTGGAGCCGCGCGCCCCCTTCAACCTCAGCCCCGATTACTGCGGCGACGAATTCTATCTGGAAGTGCGCGATTTCGTCGACGCCGTCCGCCGGCAGCGCCCCCCCCGCGTCGGCCTGGACGACGCCCTGCGCGTCCAGACGCTCATCGACGCGATCTATCGCTCGGCCGAGCAGCGCGCCCCCGTCTCGCTCGCGCCGCCCCGGGAGGCCGCGCATGACGCTGATTGACGAAGTCGGCGGGCCCGACGGCGACCTGCTCGGCCTCTACCGCGTCCTCGGCGCCGGCGGCGACGGCCCCGCCAACGATCCGCTCCGGCGCGAACTGGCGCTTCGCCTCGCCGACCCCAAAACCCTCCATCGCTGTCTCGCCCGCCGCTTCGAGCAGGGTTTCCGCGCCGTCGTCGTCTGGAGCGACAAGGTCCTGTTCGAAGCTCTCGGCCGCCGCCACGAACCCGACCTCCCGCGCGTCATCCCGATCGTCCCCAACCTGCAGGGCTTCATGCGCGAGGCGGTCGAATACGGCATGGTCGGCGCCGGGCTGCGCCGCGCCTGGCGCGTCGGCGCGCTCTCCATGGCCGGCATGGGCCTGCGCGGCATCGGCCGGCTGGGCGAGATCAAGCGGCGCGACTTCCCCACCCTCCTCGGTTCGTTCATCGAACTGGAGCTCGCCGATTTCCGCCGCTACCAGCCCCCCCTCGTCCTGCTCCAGCCCCAGATGACCGACCTGGCGCTCGCCATGCATAACCCGCGCATCCTCGAGGCCTTCGCCCGCACCGTCGCCGAGCGCACCGGCGCCGCGCCCGGCTACATCACCTGCAACTTCGCCACGCTGATGGCCTCGTTCAAGGCCTGGGGCATCGAGCCGGCCGCCATCGTCGCCCCCTGGCACCCGGCGGGCTACGGGATGCGCCCCGACGTCCCCGCCTGCGAGCAGGCGGCCCGCGCCTGCCCCGCGCCGATCTGGGCCGAGCGCCGCGGCGCGCTCGACGCCCCCCTCCCCGAGCAACGCTCCCACCTCCAGAAAATCGGCCTCGTCGGCGTCGTCCGCGAGGACCCCGCCGTCTGGAGCCTGCAATGAACGTCCTCGTCACGGGGGCCTCGGGCTTCCTGGGCGCCGCGGTCGTCCTCGAAGCGGCGGCCGCCGGCCACACCGTCCGCGCCATGATCCGTTCCGCCGCCCGCCGCGACCGCGTCCCGCTCCCCGATGCGCAACTCGTCGTCGCCGACATGCGCGACGCCGCGCGTTTCCCCGACGTGGTCCGCGGCATCCAGGGTGTGATTCACTGCGCCGCCGTCACGTCCGCAGGCGCGCCCGACGAAGCCCTCAGTCGCCTGATCAATGTGGAGGGGACGCGCGCGTTGCTCGCCGCCGCCGCCGCCGCCGGCGTCGCGCGCTGGGTGCAGATCAGCTCCATGTCCGCCCATCCTGGCTCCACCAGCGTCTATGGCCGCACCAAGCTGGAGGCGGACGAAGTCGTGCGCCGCGCCCCCGCGCCGGTCCAATGGACCATCCTGCGCCCCAGCCTGATCTACGGCCCCGGCGGACGCGGCCTGGTCGAAAAAACCGTCGCCATCCTGCGCAAGCTGCCCGTCGTCCCGGTCATCGGTTCCGGCGAGGAAACGCTGCGGCCGGTCTTCGTGACCGACGTCGCGCGCGCCGCCGTCATCTGCCTGACCCACGAGCGCACCCCGTCGCGCGCCTACATGCTCGGCGGCGCCGACGAGGTCACGCTCAATACCTTCTTCGCCACCCTCGCGGCGCGCCTCGGCGTCCGCCGCCCCCTGCTCCACTTGCCGTTGCCGCTCTGCATGGCCCTGGCGCGCGTGCTGGGGACGTTCCTCAAGAATCCCCCGCTGACGGTCGATAACGTATTGGGGGTACGGCAGGTCCAGCCCGTCGATATCCGCCCGGCGCGGGCGGATTGGGGTTGGGACCCGATCGGATTACAGGAGGGGCTTGACCGATACTTTTCCGCGACGAACGCCACGCCTTGACCCCTCACAAATGACGAAACGGACGCCCGCGGGCGTCCGTCATCGCTCCGTGAAAGGAGGCAGGGCCGGGGCCATCCCCCGCCGGACCGGATCGCTTCAGCCTTCCGAAGCCTTCATCTGGTTCACTTTGCGAGTCAAACGGGATGCCTGGCGCCGCGCCTTGTTCGGATGAATCGTCCCCTTCGATGCGCTCTTGCCGATCAGGCTCAGCGTGCTCTGCAGATCCTTCCGCGCCGTCTCCACGTCGCCTTGTTCGATGACCGCCCGCAGATTCTTAATCCCGGTGCGCAAGGCGCTGCGCTCGCTGCGATTTTGGGCACGGCGTTTGATATTCTGACGCATGCGCTTGGCGGCGGACTTGATGTTCGGCATGGCGGACTCGTTCTTCTCCTCGCGGTTGGCCTGTATTTCCCTTTGCAAGGGATTACAGAAACCGCCATGCTATCACGTTTGGTTCGCTTGTCAAGCGGCAAGGGGACGTCTTACGCATCCGCTTTGTTCCTCCGCGAACGTTTTTGCCGGGCGCGCTCCGCATCGAGCTTCCGAACGGCACGCGGGACAGGTCGAATCCCGGGGTCCGGCCGAGCCGTCTGGCGGCCGCGGCCGGGCGGGGCCGCCTCATTCGGCGACGCCCCTTCCCCCCGCTTTTCGACCCGTGACGAATCAAGGCCAGGGCCCGGGCATATGGGGCGCTGACCGCGCGCGACGATCCAGGTCCCTCCGACTCGGACCGGCCGCGGGCGGACGACCCGGGCCCCCCGATTACGCGACATGAGCGACACGGCCAACTCCATGGCTGACGTGCACCACCACCCTCAGGCGGCGGGGTCCGCCGCCGATCCCGCTCCGGCCGATTCCCGGCCGGTCCTCTGGACTCACTACGGCCTGCATCCGGAGTGGGCCGCCGCGCGCCTGCAGCCCGCCCTGCGCCCCCTGCGCGGACGGCTCGAGCCGGCCGCTCCCCCCGAGTCCCTCGATCCGGCCGCCCTCGCCGACGGCGACTGGGACATCCTGCTCGTCGGCCCCGGCGCCGCCAGCGACGAACTCCCCAACGTCGCCGCCGTCGTCACCCAACTGAGCCGCCTGCGCCCGCTCGATTGCCTCGTCGTCGTCGAGGAAGCCGACGACACCCCCCTGGGCCATCGCGTCAGCCTCTATCGCGCCGGCGCCGCCGAGATCCTCCCGCTCGACGCCACCGACCACCAGCTCTACGAGTCCTTCCGCCGCCTCCTCGGCATCGCCCTGCGCCGCCGCGCCCAGATCGAGCAGGAAAAGCTTCGCCTCGTCGGCCAGCTCGCCGTCAGCATCAACCACGAGATCAACAACCCGCTGACCGGCCTGATGGGCACCGCCGAACTGCTGCGCCTCGAAAGCGAACACCTCGGCGAAAAACAGCGGCGCGACATCCAGACGATCATCGAGCAATGCCATCGCATCCGCGAGGTCACCGCCCGCCTGCGCATGCTCAATCACCTGCGCACGATCCCCTACGGCTCGCACGACCGGATGATCGATCTGCTCGGCGAGGAGGAACCCGCACGGCCCCCCGTCGCCGAGCACCAGCCCACCGATCTGTTCCTCCCCGTCCCGCGCCTGCTGGTCGTCGACGACAACCCGTTGATGATCGACCTGATCGGCCGCATGCTCGAGCGCCGCTGCGTCGTCCATGCCGCCGGCGCCGGCGCCGAAGCGCTCGAACGCATGCGCCAGCACCAGTACGACGTCGTCCTGGTCGATCTGATTCTGCCTGAAATGGATGGGTTGGAAATCGTGCGCGCGGCGCGCCGGCTGCGCCCCGAACAGCGCATCATCCTGATGACCGCCTACCAGGGCGATCCGCGCATCGACGTCGCCCGCGCCGAGGGCGTCTCCGGCATCATCTTCAAGCCGTTCCGCCTTGATGAATTCGAGCAGATCCTGGACGAAGTCCTCCGCTCGCCCGATTAATCCCTATTGTCCTCGTCCTCGTCCTCGGCTCTCGAACCCGCCTACTTCTTGAACCGGTTCAGAATCTGGTCGAACAGGCCCGGCTTGCCGGCGGCGCTCTTGCCGCCGCCCATCGAAAACAGCCCCGTCCGCCGGTTCAGCTCCTTGAGCGCCTGCTGCGCCCGCGCGTTCCCCGCGTCCCAGCGCAGAATGTCCTCATACACCTTCTGCGCGTTGGACTTGCTGCCGATCGTCACGAAAATCGTCGCCAGAATGAACTTGTGCTCCAGGTTGTAGGGGTCCAGCTCGATCGCGCGCTGCGCCGCCTCGATCGCCCGCGTCGCCGAACGCTTGGCCTGAACCAGCGCCACCGCCAGCCGCGCATGATAGTTCGGCTCGCCGTCGTTGTTCTGGATCGCCGCGTCGAAAAACTCGATCGCCTTGGTGTAATTCTGCTCCTTGAAATACTGCATCCCGCGCGCATACGCCTTCTGCGCGATCTGGATCTTCTCGGGCGTCACGCCCAGGCTCGGCCGACCCGGCCCCGCCGCCGCGCCGCCGCTCGCCTTGCTCTCGCTCCCCGGCACGCCGCGCCCGGCGTTCAGCACCGCCGCCGTCGGGTTGACGCGCGGC
>MVZB01000047.1 GCA_002068205.1 candidate division BRC1 bacterium ADurb.BinA292 | reverse complement strand
GCCCGCCGGCGGCGGCGACCGCCTCGCAGTAGCCGTCGCGCACACCGGTGATGGGGCCGCGCGCATCGCGGAAATTGTCGCAATTAATGCCGATGAGCGGCCGGGTCATGGGAGGACGATTCCCGGTTGGGATTTGCGGCGAGGCGATGGGCCTGCCGGGGGGATGGCGAAGGTCCGGGGCCCGCCTCGTAGCGGCCCGATGATAGCGTGATTCGCTGGCCGTGTCTCGCGGTGAAATATCGGGAAACCTGGGGGGCGTTCGGATTGGGGAAGGGACATAAAGGACTGATGGGACATAAGGGACAGATAAAACGTTTCTTCCGGGGAGAAGCGGGGACGGGGGATGCGGAGGAGTTGAAATGGTTGTTCAGGATGGCTCGCAGACGGCTCCTTCGCCGCGATTGATCGGTCGTGCAAAAAGCCGTAAACTGTGGGCCGCTGATCAGATCGTCGGAATCGGAAAAAGTTCGAGGCAGCATTCAGCGCCGGGCCACCGGGCGTGGGCGGGGACGGGTATGTTGGCAGCGTGTCTGGGGGGGTGCGGGGTATTCGAGAGCCGAGGAGGAGGGACGAGAGCCGAGAGCCGAATTTTGGAGAGGGCGCTTGGGGGTGATTGAGTTGCTCATGAACCGGAGGTTCACAACGAGGGGACAAGAATGGGGCGGGCCGTTGGGGGCGAATACGAGGACGAGAGACGAATTTCGCGTGATTGGAAAACCAACAGAGGAGAAGCCCCATGGCCAGTGAAAATACGGTCCGGCTGCACCGCGTCCTGCGCGCGGCGCCCGAGCGCGTCTATCGTGCGTTCGTCGAACCCGACGCGTTGATCCGGTGGATGCCGCCGTACGGGTTCACGGCGCAGATCGAGCAGATGGATGTCCGCGTCGGCGGCACGTTCAAGATGTCGTTCACCAATTTCGGCACCGGCAAGCGCGAATCGTTCGGCGGCCGCTATCTGGAGCTCAAGCCCGGCGAACTGCTCCGCTACACCGATCAGTTCGACAATCCCGACCTGCCGGGCGAGATGCAGGTGACGATCACGCTGCGCCCGGTGGCCTGCGGCACCGATCTGGCGATCGTTCAGGAGGGGATTCCCCCAGTCATCCCGGTTGAATTCTGCTATCTCGGCTGGCAGGAGTCGCTGCTCCAACTGGCGAACCTGGTGGAACCGGAGATCCCCGACGGTGAGTGAGCCGCGGGCCGCGCGGGCCGGTTGCGGGGTTCCGCTGGAGGGGGCATTTCATCGCCGTCGCGGGGCTTGAGGGCTGGCCCGCGAACCTTCAAAATGAGTGGAGGCGTGCGCCGGTCGCGCCGGCGCCGTTTGCAGCGGCGTTTCAACCTCCACCGCCCGGAAGGACCCATGAGTTCCGCCACGATCCAACAGGCCCAGGACGAGATCATCGAGCAGTTTTCGCGCCTCGACGGGTGGGAGGAGCGTTATCGCAAACTGATCGAACTGGGCCGCCAACTACCCGAGATCCCCGAGGAGTACCAGATCGAGCGGTTCCGCGTCAAGGGGTGCGCCTCGCAGGTCTTCCTTCACCCGGAATGGCGCGCCGGGACGGTGCACTTCGATGCCACGAGCGATGCGATGATCGTGCGCGGCCTGATCGCGCTGCTGCTGCGCGTCTACAGCGACCGCCGTCCCGACGAGATCCTGGCCACGCCGCCCGATTTTATTCGCAAGATCGGCCTGAGCGACCACCTGTCGCCGACACGGGCCAACGGCCTGGCGGCCATGGTGGAACAGATCAGACTGTACGCGCTCGCGTTCAAGCAGCTCGCCGAGCGCCGGGCGGGATAGGGCCCGAATCGGAGATGAACCCAAGGAAACGCCGCGGGCCCCGGCCGCGAGAATCGTGAATCAGACCCCCAAGCCGTTGCCCATGCGCCCCTGGTTCTGGTCGCCGCTGCTGCTGATCGGCGTCGCCGCGCTGATCATCTGGCGCTGGGCGAGCATGGCCCAGACCGAACGCGAGCAACTGCTGGCGACCGTGCGCGAGCACCAGCAGGCATCCCGGGCGGAACTGGCCGAACGCTGGGGTCCGCTGCTGGACTGGACGCCGCCCGCCGCGGGCGAACCGGCGCAACCGGGGGCCGCCGCGGCGATCCCCGACGCCGAGCAGGCGCTGGCCGTGACGCCGCGGCACCGGTTCAGCGACTTCGATGCGATCTACACGGCCTTTGTCGGCGACCGCGCCGTGGCGGTGCTGGCGCTGACGCCGGTGGCCGGATATTTCAACGGCGAGCGGCTGGATCTGGCGCGCCATTCCGACACGCTGATCGGCCGCAAGCTGACCGCCGCGGAGCGCGAGGGCCTGCGGGTGCTGATCGGGCTGCTGGAACGGCGACTGGACCAGTTTGAGGCGCCGACCGACCGACATGGCTGGACGCAGAACGTGCTGCGCACGGCCCGCCAACTGGAAAGCCTCCAGGAGACGGGCGGCGGCGGGGCGACGGACGGCGATTAGTAAGCCGGTCATCGCGACGCTTCCCATTCCCGAGTTCGCCTGGATCGGTTCTGCCGTCCCTGCGTGACTCTTCGTTCATGCTTCCTGCCGTTGCCGCCACTGAAGTAGCGGGCTGAAGTCTGCCGTCCCTGACGGGACTGGCGGCCCTGCCCCAGAATTCGGCTCTCGTCGCTTGCCCACGGCTCGCGAAAAACATGGGCAACTTGCGACTGAAGGTGGCGCGGGCCGCGCACGGATCTTGCGTTGCGGGGGCACGGCGCCATCCTTCGGCCCCATGGAGCGCGTATTTGAAAGAACTTGCGGCATCCCGAGGGTTTCGCCACGATGGAACCGGAGCCTGACCGACCGCCGGATGCGCCAGGTCGGCCGAATCGCGTCACAAACTTTCGCGGCGAGAGGGCGGTCCTGTTGAAGCGGCCCCCCGCGCCGCCGGCCTTGCCCTCACCCTCAGTTTGATGACGAAGGAGACCATCGATTCATGCACGCCATGATGCAGCGGAGGCCGGTCCGCCTGTTGCCGGCTCTTCTTTTCGTGTTTTTGCTCGCCGCGGTCGAGACGGTTCGCGCCCAGGACCCGGTCGATATCGGCGTGGTCACCGGCCACCGTCGCGACACCTTCCCGCTGTATGTCCCGGAGTTTCAGGTGCAGCCGGGGAGCATGCAGCAGTTGCCCGAGAACCTGTTCGCGCAGGTGGTGAGCAACGACCTGCAACTGAGCGGGTTCTTCCGGCCGCCGGACAACGTCCAGTTCGCGCGCGAGACGCACCAGGGCGACCTGCAGCGCGGCGAGATCCAGTTCGCCGAATGGTACCGCATCGGCGTGCTCTACCTGGTGCGGGGCGAGTACACGATCGTCGACGGCGAGCTGCGCGTTGAGGTGCGCGTTTATGACACCGTGGCGGGCAGCTACATCTTCGGGAATCTCTATCCAAACAACCGGCCGGAACAGGCGCGAGCGCTGGCGCACCAGATCAGCAACGACATCTTCAAGCGGATCACGGGCTACGACGGCGTGGCCGATACGCAGATTCTTTACGTGCAGCAGGCCGATTCGCTGGGGCGGACCAAGCAGATTGGCATCATGGACGCCGACGGCTACGGCATGCGCACATTGACGCCGGGGGGCGAGCTTACCGCCACGCCGGCCTGGGGCGCCCGCGGCACCGAGATCTATTACACGACGTACCGCGACTTCAACCCCGATCTGGAGGGGATGATCCTGCGCACGCAGCAGCGCTGGTGGGTCTCGCGCCGCAACGGGTTCAACCTGTCGCCGGCGTGGAACGAGGCGCTGCAACTCATCGCCCTGACGTTGACCAAGGACGGCAACTCGGAGATCTACACGATCGACCGCGAGGGGCGCAACCCGCGCCGCCTGACGAACAACCCGGCCATCGATTCCTCCCCCTGCTGGAGCCGGGATAATTCGCAGCTTGTCTTCACCAGCGACCGGACCGGCAGCCCGCAGATCTACAAGATGAACGCCGACGGCAGCGGCCAGCAGCGCCTGACCTACCAGGGGCGCTACAACGACGCGGCCGTGTGGTCGCCGGCGGGCCCCGAGCGGATCGCCTACGCCTCGCGCGTTTCGGACGGCACGTTTCAGATCTTCACCTGCAATCCGGATGGGTCCGATGTCCGGCAACTGACGTCGGGCGGCTCCAATAATGAGGACCCGACGTGGTCGCCCAACGGCCTGCTGCTGGCGTTCACCTCGGACCGCGGCGGGCGCAAGCAGATCTATATCATGTTTGCCGCCGATGGGAGCAACGTCCATCGGCTGACCAACGGCAGTCCATGCCATTCGCCGGCATGGTCGCCGATGAAGCACTGAGGGCGACAAGGCGGCGGTCGATGCGATTTCAGGGGCGATCGCCCGGCAGATCCAGCCCGTCACGCTTCCCGGCGACGTGGGTGGCGGGGCTGGTCCTGATCTGCGCGCTGGGCGGCTGCACGCCGGCGCGCAGTCGGCTGGGCGCCATTCATCAGTATTCGACGCTCGACGGCACGGCGGAGGAAGAGGCAACCGAGCCGGAGCGGTTCGATGCGGGGCCCGGCGCCGACGCGGCGACCTCGCCCACGCTCGAACCGCTCGGCGAGGAGATGCGGCCGGGCAGCCCCGAACACTGGGGGCGCGAGGCGCGACTGGCCGTCGGCCGCGAGTTCGACCCGCTCTACTTCGAGCCGGGGACGCTTGAACTGACGCCGGCGGCGGCGCGCCAGGTGATCGATTATGGCCAGTGGCTGACGGCCAACCCGCACGTGTGGATCACGCTGGCGGGGCACGCCGGCCGCCAGGAAACGGTCGAGTTTGCGTATAACCTGGGCATGGCGCGGGCGCTGCTGGTGCGCGAGCGGCTGATCAGCTTGGGCGTCGACGCGCGTCGGCTGTTCGTCCTGAGCTACGGCTCGGAGTGGCCCGCCGTGGAGGCGGAGACGCGCGAAGCCGAGCAGTTGAACGCGCGGGTGGAAGTGACGGGTTTCGTCGCGCCGCTGGCGCAACCGGCACCGCCCCCCGAATCGATCGCACCGGGCGCGGCCCCCGCCGTCCAAGAGGCCCCGCCGCCGTTGAGGGGGCACGATATTCCGTAGGGGCGTGTTCAAGAGCAAAACCCCCCATCCGCCCTCGGTCTCCTCCCCGCCCGCCATTGCCTTCAGGCACGGCCATCATTATCTTGGCTTTTGCGAAGCCGAGTTTGGCCACCATCCCCAGCGAGAGCCCCGCACCCATGGCATCCCCGACCGAAGCGCCCAGCCTGTGGCGGCGAATCCGACTGACCCTGGGCATGATCCGTTTCAGCCATTCGATTTTCGCCCTGCCGTTCGCGCTGCTGTCGGCATTTCTGGCGGCGGGGGGCTGGCCGGCGCGCTGGACGCTGGGCTGGATCGTCGTGGCGTGCGTCTTCGCGCGGAGCGCGGCGATGGCGTTCAATCGCCTGCATGATGAGCGGTTCGACCGGCAAAACCCGCGCACGCGCCATTGGGCACTGCCGGCGGGCCTGCTGTCGCGGCGGTTTGTCTGGTGTTTTCTGGTCTTCTGCGCGGCCGGTTTCATCTTTTCCGCGGCGATGCTCAACCCGCTGGCGTTCATTCTATCGCCGGCGGCGCTGGCGATTCTGCTCGGTTACTCGACCGCCAAGCGCTGGACCGCGGGCAGCCATTTCATTCTGGGGCTGGCGCTGGGGATTGCGCCGATCGGGGCGTGGATCGGCGTGCGCGGCGAGTGGGGCTGGCCGCCATTGCTGCTCGGGCTGGGCGTCCTGTTCTGGGTCGCCGGCTTCGACATAATCTATTCCTGCCAGGACGAAGCGTTCGATCGGCGCGTGGGACTGCGGTCGCTGCCGGCCCGCGTGGGACGGGCGCGGGCGCTGGCCCTCTCGGCGCTGTCGCATGCGCTCGCGCTCGCGTGCTTCCTCCTCCTGACCGGGCTGCCCGGCCTCGGGTGGGGCTACCTGCTGGCGCTGTGCGTCGCGGCGGCGCTGCTCGTCTACGAGCAATCGATCGTTTCTCCCGCGGACCTGTCGCGGCTGAACATGGCATTTTTCACGCTAAACGGATGGGTCAGCCTGCTCGTCTTCCTGGGCGGGTTCTGCGACCTCGTGCTGCTCGGGCCCGGTCCGATCGGATAGTTCACCATGGCGCGGCGCATCCACATCGGCACTTCGGGCTGGCAATACCAACATTGGAAAGCGCGCTTCTATCCCGCCGAGCTGCCCCAGAAAGAGTGGCTTGAATACTACGCGGCGCGGATCGACACGGTGGAAATCAACTCGTCGTTCTACGCGCCGCCGAGCGAGACGACCGTCCGGAACTGGCGCGCGCGGACGCCGGCGGAATTCGTATTCACGTGGAAGGCCGGCCGCGTCCTGACGCACCGCAAGAAACTGAAGGACGCCGGCGACATGGTGCCGGACGTGCTCGCGCGGGCCGAGCAGCTCGGCGACAAACTGGGGCCGGTGCTGATCCAGTTGCCGCCGCGCTGGAAGGTCAATCCCGACCGCCTGCGCGAGTTTTTTGCGGCCTGGCCCAGCGGGCGGCGCGTCACGCTCGAATTTCGCGATCCCTCCTGGTTCACCGGCGAAGTGCTGGAAATTCTAACGGAAAACAAGGCCGCGCTCTGTCTGTACGAAATCGGCGGCCAGACGGCGCCGGAGGAAGTGACGGCGGATTTCGTCTACGTGCGGCTGCACGGCCCCGGCCGGGCGTATCAGGGGAATTACTCGGACGCGCAGTTGGGCAAGTGGGCCGATTTCTTCCGGCGGCAGCGCGGGCGCAAGCGCGAGGTCTTCTGCTATTTTGATAATGACGACAGCGCCTATGCGGTCCACAATGCTCTGCGCCTGCGCGAGATGCTGCACCTGAGCCATTGAGTGAGGCCCGCGGATTGGCTGCGCCGCTTGAACAAAATGCCCGCTACACATCCTGTCGGCTCGCGAATACGGTTGAGCCGCGCCCGCGGCGTGCATGGGGACTGCGGCGTTGGCTGGCCGTCGCATGCCTTGTTCCGTTGATCGGCGCGGAAATTCGGGCCGCGCCACGGGTCTACGTGATGGACGACATGGCGAAGGCGACGGGGGATGAGGCGCTGGCGCACTCCGCTTCGGTTTATTCCAATGGAATGATTGAGCTGCATGCCGCCGGGAACGAAGTGGTGGCGTTTCAACTGGTGTTTCAGGCGGATCGGGTGGAACGCGGCCTCGATCTGCGCGCGAGCGATTTGCGCGGACCGGCGACACTGGCGGCCGACGACGTATTCGAATTCTTCCTCGCGCACTATCTGTCGACAACCGACGGGAGCTACGGCTGGTTTCCGCCGGGCACGGCCGGCGTCTTGCCGTGGGAGGGGAAGCTCTGGCCCGATCCGCTGATTCCGTTCAAGGATCCCTGGACGACGCCCGCCGCGGCGGTCGCGGCGCCGTTTGCGATCGATCCGGCGCGGCAGCGGAACCAGGCGGTCTGGGTCGATGTATTCATCCCGAAGGGAACGCGGGCGGGATGGTATGAGGGGCAGATTGACTGCCTGCGCGAGGGGCGGCCATTCCAGGAAATTCCAATAAGAATCGAGGTGTTTCCATTCGATTTGCCGGACGAGTCGCACGCCGACGCGTGGGGCGAACTGTACCGGGAAACGGGCGTCATGTTCGATTCCGGCGTCAAATTCAAGGAGCACCCCGAGGCCGACTGGCCCATCTACCGGCGCTACCAGCAACTGGCGCACGCGCACCGGCTGCTCGCCACGCAGCGCCAGGGGATGGGCCCCGTTCCGCGCACGCCCGCGGGGCGGCCGGCGGACCGGCCGGACGACCAGTGGGGCGAGGACTGGTCGCTGTTCACGCCCTATGTGGCGCCGGTTCTGGATGGGACGCTGTTCACGGAGTCGGCGGGCTATCGCGGTCCGCGCGCGGGCGCCGGCCCGACTTTCTTTCCGGCGCCATTCGTGGAGACCTTTTACGGCGCGGATTCGCTGCGCGCGCATCTGGAAAAGCACAAGGGCCGGATCGATCCGGAGCTATTGGAAACATGGGCCCGGAATGCGGCGGCGTTCTGGCGCGAAGTGCGGCGCCAGGGCTGGGAGGACCGGCGCTTCTTCGCCTACCTGCTCGATGAGGTCGATTCGGCGCGCGACGGCGAGGGCGGGGCCAAAATACCGATGGACGAGATTACGCGCTTTCACGCGGCGATGCGGTCGATCCAGGCGGCCCTGGACGCGGGGACCGGCGGACGGCGGCGGATTCATCTGCTCTGGACTTCGCATGCCGACGCGACGCGCTGGCTCGGCACGCCGGCCGACCTGACGCCGTTCATTTCGTGGTGGGCGCCCAATGGGCACGCCCTGCAGACCGATTTTTTCCCGCGCGCCGCCGCCACGCCGGGCCACACCGTCTGGTTCTATCATTCCGGTCACCCGGCCGTTGGCAACCACGGCATCAATCAGTTGGGAATCGACCTGCGGCTGTGGGGCCTGCTCTGCGCGCGCTACGCGATCGACGGCTTTTTCGTCTGGTCGTTGATGTCGTTCCCCGAGCGCTGGGACGCCGAGGGCTTCATCCCCTACAACCATCCCGGCTATCGCGAAGGGGAAAATCGCTGGGGCAACGGGACGCTGCTCTATCCGGGATCGCGGCTGACGGCGGTCGGCGCCGCACGCGCGATTGAGGGGCCGATCCCCAGCTACCGGTTGAAGGCGCTGCGGCGCGGATTGCAGGATGCGGAGTATGCGTGGCTGGCGCGCCGGGCCGGCCGCGGGGAAGCGACCGACGGGCTGCTGCGCGGGCTGATTCCGGCGGCCTTCAGCGAAGCGCCGCGCCCCCGCTGGTGGCGGCCCCGGCCGCACGGGCTGTGGTCGAGGCGCCCGGAGGACTACGCGGCGGCGCGGCTCCAACTGGCCAGATTGATTCAGGAAGGCGCCGATCCGGCTGATTGACCGGGCGGGCGCCGGCGGCAATTCCGCGCCGCTCAGCGGCGCGCGAGCTGTTGGGCCCGTTCGATCATATGCTCGGCCACCCGCCGAACCTCCACCCGCTCGCGTTCCTCGGCGGTCTCCAGCACCGCCGCCACCAGCCGCTCGCACTCGGTCTTGATGGCGGTGTAGTCTTCCGGATTTTCGCCGCGCAGCTTGAGCAGGGCGGAGAGCCAGGTCTTGCCGTAGCTGGTGTGGATCGACTCGTCGGCCCAGTCAAAATCCATGTCGTGCTGGCTCATGCGGTCTTCCAGCAGCTCGAAGCTCTTCTTGCGCTCCATCTTCTTGCCGATGTTCTTCGACTCGAAGTAGAAGAGCATGCCGATGCGATAGAGCGGATCCTGACCGCGGCAACTGTCGTAGATGTAAGTGCCGAGCGGCAGCTCGCGGTCTTCAAAACCCCACGTCTTCAGCCGTTCGTACCCCATGCGGACATGCCGGCTTTCGTCGTAGACCCAGCGCGCGGCATCGCGGATGAACTCCCAGCCGAGATCGTCGGCGTAGGTGTGGAGGATGAAGCCGGCGTTCTCCACCGCCCAGACCTCGTTGAAGTGGCTGACGGCGCTCCTGAGCTGAAGCCGCAATCCCTCGCCATAGGGGAACGTGGGATCGATGATGTCGGGCCAGTAGAAGCGCAAGTTGTGGAACTGGGCATCGCGCGCGGGGGTCTCGGCCGGAGTGAACGGCCGTTCGACCGCGGGCAGGTCCGACCCGGCGCGCGGGGGATCCAGGCCGATGCCGCCGATCTCGGCCAGCAGTTGCTGGAGCCGGCGGACCCAGTCGGCGCTGCGCCGCCCTTCCTCCGGATCGGTTTCGAAGACGCGGGCCAGGCTCGCCTCGATCTGCTCGATCTGGCCGCGCAATTCCTCGGTCGCCAGCCGCATGAAGCGGTAGGTCGGCCCGTCGCCGAGATCGTCGGCCAGCTCCAGATAGGAATTGAAAGCCTTCCGCAGCGCCGGCTTGAACACCTTGGCCAACGCCATCAGGAACGCCGGAGCGGAGGGCGCCGCCTGCGCGAACCGGAGCAGATTGACCAGCGGCGCGTCGTCGCCGATCTCCAGCATGCGGTTCGGGAAGCGCAGCTCGAAGACGCGCTCGCGCAGCGCGTCGGCCGTCAGCGCGTCCTCCCAGAGCATCTTGGGCAGGGCGGTTTTCATGTTGAAGTCGGCGATGCCGGGCAGCCAGCCGGCCTGGCTCACCACCAGCATCCGCTCGACCAGAAACAGCCGCTTCAGGATCACGGCGGTATCGTAGCGCATGTAGGTTCCCCGGACATTGCCGGCCAACGCTCCGACGACCATGGGTGGATCAACCTTTCTGGCTGAAGAATGCAGAACGCATGAAGGGAACGAATGAGGCCAAGGGACACAACGGAGTTGAGGGACGGAGGGGACGACCCATTGTCCCTTCCGTCGCCTCAGTCCTTCATCTTGCCGGCCGGCTTTACTCGCCGACCAGTTGTTCGATCTCCTCGCGCGAGAGGATGCCATCCTGCATCAGGCTGAGCGTTTCGGCCGAAACCGCGCCGAGGCTGACGAGGCACTCGGTGAACAGCTCGCGGGTCCGGCGTTCCAGGTCGCGCGAACCGAGATCGGTCATGACGCTCAGGATGTGGCGGCCCTTGCGCACGTGGGTGCGCTCGTCGGCGCGGATGTAGTCGCTGTCGTGCGCCAGCAGGATGTCGTTGGCCAGCTTCGCCGAGTCGTGCAGGCCGTTGATCGTCTTAAGGATCGAGACTTCGCCGAACAGGTTGATCTCGGCCATCGCGAAGGCGGCGTTATCGCCGGTCATCTCGCCGCGACAGGTCGAGCTGGTCAGGCGGTTGGGCAGTTCAAAGGGGTTGTAGCCCATCGCCTGCATGGTCCGGTGGCCGATCTCGGTGTGGCGCGCCTCGTCCCAGGTGATCCGCGCCAGGGCGTATTCGGCGTCGAAATCCTTGAAGCGGATGTCCCAGAGGAACGTGCCGAAGGCTTCGATCGCGTCGACCTCGTCGCGCTGGGTGCGGATGAAGTGCAGCCGGAACGATTCATAGCTGCCGCGCTCGAACCGCGGCTCGCCATCGGCCGCGTCGTAATCGCCGGTGTGGCGGAAGGTCGTGAACCGGCTGTCGCGCAGCGGAACGGTCCCGCGTTCGTAGGGACGGGCGGCCGACCGCAGCGGCGAGGGTTGCTCGGCGCGCTCCTCGGTGCCGGTCACGCCGCCGATGCTGGCGAGCAGACGCTGCAGGTGCCAGCGCCAGACGCTCAGCCGCGATTCGTCGACGCCGCCCTCGATATAGGCTTCGATCGCCTGCTCGGCCCATTCGAGCATCGGTTCGTAATCCATCCGGATCCGGCGCAGGATGCGGATCGTGGGGGCGTCGGTGATCGGATCGGTCAGGTCGCAATGATGGGCGTAGGCGAGATCGAGGGCGCGCCCGGCCACCTGATGCACGCCAACGAGCAACTCGGGGGCGTCGGCGGCGCTGAGCATCTCCTCGATGAAGCGGTCGATCTCCTCATTACGATAGGCGTCGACCTTGGGCAGCGTCATCTCCTGCTCGGTCAAACGCTCGCGGAGCTGATGCGCGGCGTCGGCGTGATAGAAGATATGCCGTCCGGTCTCGAGCTTGACCTCGAAATCGGGGATCGAGAGCGTCCACGAACCGAGGGCCTGGGCCAGGCGCCGTTCAAAATAGAAAAAGCGCGACAGGATTTCGGCGTTCTGCTGGACGCTGAACTTGCCGCCGAGCTGACGGCGGTCGCGGGGGAAACGATAGGGATAGGCTTTCTGTCGCGCCTCGGCCGCCTGGCGTTCCTCAGGACGCGACTGAACTGGAAATTCACCGGATCGATAGGCGCTCTCAAGGAGCCCCTGCTTCGTCGAAACTGCCATGACCACACCTCCCGTTATTGCGGTAGCACAAGACGCTGGCTGCGCGATGGCTAAGACTCTAAAATAAAGCTGATTTCGCTGTCAAGTTATAGTTAACAGGTGATAATTCCGGGCCGGGGGGGGGCGGCCGCAGGCGGACGCAGGGGGGCTCCCACCGCGATGAGAGCACCCAAGTTGATCCACGGAAATCTGGGGAGGAAAGGGGGCGAAATCCGTCGGAGGGGCCGGCTCCGGCCGCTCCGACGGATTTCGGAGGTCAGGATGGATGGTTTACGGATCAGCCGGCCGTCAGGCGCCGCGCCGAATCCACATCTCGCCGGGGCCGCGGAACTGCACGCGCGGCTGCCATTTGACGGTCTCCGGCTCCAGCTCGACATCGGGGCAGCGCGCCAGCATGATCTCCAGGACCTTGCGCGCCTCGAGCCGCGCCAGCGGCGCGCCCAGGCAGAAATGGATTCCGGCCCCGAAGGCGAGATGCTCAATCTTGCCCCGCTGGATATTGAACACGTCGGGCTGGTCATAGTGCCGCGGATCGCGTTGCGCCGAGCCGATCAACTGGAACACCATTTCGTCCTCGGCGAAGGGCACGCCGAGGAACTCGTGAGCGCGCTTGACGCGGCGGAAGTTGCGCTGCTTGGGGGCGTCATAGCGCAGCGCTTCCTCGATCGCGGGGGTGATCAGATTCGGGTCGCGGACGAGCGCCGTCCACTGATCGCGGTGGCGCAGCAGCAGATGGAGCAGATTGCCCAGCAGATTGGTGGTCGTTTCGTGGCCCGCCGTCAGGATCGTGTTGCAGGTGGCCAGCAGTTCGTCGCGCGAGAAGCGCTGGCCTTCCTCCTCGGCATTGGCCAGCGCCGTGATCAGGTCGTCGCGCGGCTCCACCCGTCGGCTGTCGATCAGTTCGTTCATGTAGTCGAACATTTCGAGCAGGCTGGCCTGCGAGATGCGCGCGGCGTCCGCCGTCGTGACGCCGGTCCCCTGAAAGGCGAGGATATCGGCCGACCAGCGCTTGAACAGGTGGCGGTCCTTGACCGGTGCGCCCATCATTTCCGCGATCAGAATGACCGGCAGCGGGTGGGCGACCTCCGCGATGAAATCGAAGCGCCGCGATTGCAGCGCGTGATCGAGCAGTTCATGCGCCAGGGCCTCGATGCGCGGCCCCAGCCCCGCGACGGTCCTGGGGGTGAACGCCTTCTGCACCAGCGCGCGCATCCGCGAGTGATCGGGCGGGTCGGACCCGATGACGTCCTTCTGCGCGTAATAATGACGCAGCGGCGCCACCTCGGCGCGTTCGGCCTCGGTCAGCGCGCTGAACAGCAGCGCCTGGCGGTTCTCGTTGGACAGGTTGTCCTTGTCCTTGAGCGACGCTTCCACGTCGTCGTAGCGGCTGATGACCCAGGCCTGCCAGGCGTCGCTCCAGAAGACGGGCTGCTCCTCGCGCAGGCGTTCATAAATCGGATAGGGATCCTCCATGATCTCGTCGGAGACGAGCAGCGCATCGAGCTGGGGATCGGGACAGGCATGCGGACTATTCATCAATCGGCCTTTCAAGAGTCGCTGCGGCCCGCGCCGGCGGCGCGGGTCAATCCTTGTCGGCGAGGCGGATGGAGACAAACGTCAGGGGCTTGCGGCCCGGTCGGACGCCGGTCAGCGCCAGCGATTCAAAGGGCCAGCGGCCGCCTCCCTCGCGGACGCATTCGGGCGCCTCGAAATCCTCCCACGGGATCACCAATGTCGTTTCGCCCTCGCCATAGGGCACCCGCGCTTCGTAGATGTTGGGAATGTTGCGCGTCTTGTCGTCGTCGAGCAGTTGAACGCGGAGTTCGCCCGCCTGGCCCTCGCCGTTGACGACGATCTCCAAGCCGGCGAACTGGCCGGCGCGCGGGCCCAGCAGCACCGTGCTGTCGGTGCGGACCAGGAACAGGTCGTTCGAACCGGGCGTCACGCGCAAGCCTTCGGGGCCGGCCGGTTCGATCACGGTTTCCTTCTTGTAGATCGACTGGCGCCAGGCGCGAATCCCCGCCGACACGTCCCACAGCGGATTGATCGGCCACAGGTTCACCCAGTCGCGCTGGGGGTTCTTCCCCTCGCGCCACATCACGGGGCTGGAGACGCAGCGGTTATCGCTGGCGCAGACCGTGACGAAGTAGTTCCCGGCCAGCCCTTGCAGGTGCTCGGGCAACTCGGCGCGCCACGCCTGGCCCTCGCGCCGGGCGGGGAGTTCCACCCAGTAGGTCGACCGCCAGTTCACATCGCCGGGGCTGAAATACAGATGGGCGCCCTCGACCTGCGGCCCGGCCGTTTCCCACTCGAACACGTCGGGGGCAACCTCGCGGACCGACTCGCGGGTGACCTCCGGGAACGGGACCCCCTCGATGTGGTGCTTCAGAATCGAATAGGTGAACGGCCAGGTGGCGATCGGCTCGGGGAACGTGCCGATGCCGTGATCGGAGTTGGGCGTGATAATCACGCGCTTGGGACCGGGAAACCGGTCGAAGTGGCGCATGACGCCGCCAAACCAGAAGAACGAGTCGTTGGCGTGGGCCACCAGCGACACATCGGCGCGGACGTTGTCGGCGTAGGAAATCGGATCGAACTGCCGCAACCACTCGTCGCGCAGCGCCGGGGGCAGCAGGTTGATCCCGTCGGCGATGATCGAGCGGCTGTCGTCCCAGCCCCCCGCGCCGGTCAGCGCCACCGCGTCGGTGATCCGCTCATCGATGCCGGCCAGCAGCGTCGTGTAATAGCTGCCCCACGACCCGCCGTAGACGACGACCTTGCTCATATCAACCATCGGCTGGGTGGCGGCGAAGTCCAGCGCGCGGCGCATCCCCATCGCCGTGCGGTAGGCGCTGCTGCGGGTCCCCGTCGTCGTTTCGGTGCCGGGCTTGGGATAGCGCCAGACGGTGCGCAGGGGATTGGGATCGCTCTCGGATTTGCCGCCCCAGTCCATCGCCATCGCGAAGACATCGAATTCCTTGGCGAACGACAGCGCGCGGGCCGACGTGCCGACGCCGCCCCCCCCATGCAGATCCAACAGCACCGGGAAGGGACCCTCCCGGTCAGCCGGGAAGGCCACGCCCAGGTAGACCCGGTTGGGGCCATCCGGGCCGGACTGGCTGGTGAAGAAGACATCCTGCACCTGGCAGCCGTCGACGACCTTGGAGGAGTAGATCTCCACGTCGAGGGGCGTCTCGCGCAAGGGCGAGATATCCCACATCGCGGCCTGTTCCGGCGTCAGTTTGCTCATCGGAGCGTTTTCCTCCGCCGCGCGGCAGGGCATCGCAACCGCCAGCAACAGCGCGCCGGCGCACAGCAGCCGCAATCCATGGCGCATGGCATCGATCTGGGTTTTCCGTCCGGTCATCATGACGCGTCCTCCGCCTCCCCACTGGCTCGGAATTCGGGCTGATACATTCGCCGCAATTCGGGCGTCACGTGATTGAGTCGCGCGGCCGCGATGTTGCGGTCGCGGAAGGCCTCGTGATCCAGCGCCGAGAGATAGCGCTCGGACCGCGTCGGCGCGCCGTCGGGGAATTCCACCGTGTCCGACAGCAGATGCATGGCCAGCCACGCATCGAATTCCTCCTCGCCCATCGCACCGGCGAACTCGTCCGAATCCAGGATGCGGCACAGGGCCTCAAACCGAGTCAGCCGGCCTTCCCGCAGCGACGTTACAAGGTCCTCCGTCAAAGCGCCGCTCCCCGTCATGCCGCATGAAGCGAAGATGCTTTCGATGAATTCCTCATCCGTGACGGTGAAGCGGTACTCCAGCGAATCGAGGATGCGCCGCAGAATGTCGTGCGGCGCGATCCGGTCGTAATCCAGCGCCAGCCGGCTGGCTTCCTGGTCCGTCGGATTGCGTTCGAGCCAGACCCGCGTCGCATTGCGCAGGAAGTGCATCTTGGCCACGTAGTCCGCCAGAACGTAGTAGTCCTCCGTTTTTTCGCCCTCCAGACTGAAGAGCGCCGAGTTGTCGTTCTCCAGTTGGGTGTAGGTCGACCAGAACAGGTTGATCGGGCTGCCCCAGCTTGCCACCGCCTTCAGCCCCAGGCGGTTGCGGTGGGGACGCTGCGGCACCGGCGGCAGCGGGAGCCCGTATTCGCCGATGAACACCGGCTTGCTGTGCTTCCACGCCCCCGTAAACCGGCCGTGCTCCAGGATGTAGTCCAGATGCGTATAGGCCCGTTCGGGCAGTTCGTCGGTGTGGTTCAGGCAGTTGTAGGCCGAGTAGGAGATCAGATCGACGGGGACGTGCGGCAGGATCGCGTTGATCATCCGCGGCAGGTCCTTGTCGAGCACCGGCGAGATGGCGTTGACTTCGGAGTAGTGATACACCTCGACGCCCTGCACGTCGGGCAGGGAATTGCGCGCGTCGGTCACCGCCTGCTGGCGATTGCGGTGCCAGCGGATCAGGTCGGCGATCTTCGCCTCGCTCGGCACATCCGACGTCGCCCCGCCCATCAGCATGTTGTCGCCCTCCCAGTGGCCGATCAGGAAGACCTTACCCGTCCCGGCATAGGTTTGCAGGAGCCAGCGGGCGAATTCGTAGATCTGATCGTATTCCGCGGCGGCGACTTCCTCCGTGAACTGATCCTGGCCGAAGACCAGCTTGACCTTCATCGCGTAGGCCCACATCACGAAGTATTTGAACGGCATGTCGAGGAGCGTTTTGTATGCCGGCTCGTTCTGCACCAGTTCGACCATCGTGCGGCTTTTTTCGCGAATCTCATCCGACAGATCGGTGTAGCACTTGACGTAGTTCTCGCCGCCGATCAGGAACTTGTAGGCGTCGGCGCCCATCTCGAGCATCCGGCGCGCCTGTTCGATCAGGATCGGCTCG
>MVZB01000046.1 GCA_002068205.1 candidate division BRC1 bacterium ADurb.BinA292 | reverse complement strand
GACGGTGGTCTGATGGTCGACCGGCTGACCGCCGTGATGCTGCTCGTCGTCACGCTGGTCAGCTTTCTGGTGCACCTGTTTTCGACCGGCTACATGCGGGGCGACGCGCGCTACGGGCGCTATTTCACCTGCCTGCAGCTTTTCACGCTGTCGATGCTCGGGCTCGTCCTCGCCAATAACCTGCTTTTCCTTTACATTTTCTGGGAACTGGTCGGGCTTTCCTCGTATCTGCTGATCGGCCACTGGTTCGAGAAGAAATCGGCGAGCAATGCGGCGATCAAGGCTTTCATTACGACGCGGCTGGGCGACGTCGGCATGTTCATTGGCATTATGATTTGTTATCTGGAGGTTGGCTCGCTGCAGTATGCCGACCTGTTCGCGGCGGTCGAAACGGGCACGCTCGCCGGCGCTTGGCGGACGATCGCCGGGCTCGGCATCTTCATCGGCGCGATGGGCAAGAGCGCGCAGTTTCCGCTGCACGTCTGGCTGCCCGATGCGATGGAAGGCCCGACGCCTGTCAGCGCCCTGATCCACGCCGCCACGATGGTCGCCGCCGGAGTGTATCTGACCGGCCGGCTGCTGCCGCTGTTTGACCCGCAAACGCTCCTGGGCATTGCCTACATTGGGGCGTTTACGGCGCTCTTCGCGGCGAGCATTGCGCTGGTGCAGGACGACATCAAGAAGGTGCTGGCCTACTCCACCGTCAGCCAGCTCGGCTACATGATCCTCGCGCTCGGCGTCGGCGGGTATGTTTCCGGTCTGTTTCACCTGACGACGCACGCGCTGTTTAAGGCCGGTCTGTTCCTCGGGTCCGGCGCCGTGATCCACGCGATGCATCACGAGCAATCGATGAGCCGCTACGGCGGCCTCGCGCGCAAGATGCCGTGGACGGCGGTCTGTTATCTGCTCGCGACGCTTGCGCTCGTGGGTTTTCCGATGTTTTCCGGTTTCTGGAGCAAGGACGCCATCCTCAGCGATGCATTGGCATTTTCGATCCTGAGCGAGGGACACTGGTTCCTGCCCGCCGCCGGGTTCGCCACCGTCTTCATGACCGCGTTCTACATGTTCCGGCAGTATTTCCTGACGTTCACCGGCGCGCCGCGCGACCGTCACGCCTACGATCACGCGCATGAAGTGGGCTGGTCGATGCGCGCGCCGCTGGTCATCCTGGGCATTCTGGCGGTGGTGGGCGGCGGACTCACCGGCAAGTGGTTCGGCGCGATGAACCCGAGCCGGAGCGGCGTGGCGCAGGTGGCGGCGTTCCATGAGGCGGGCCACCGTTCGCCGTGGGTCGCAGCGGCGCTGGCGGCCGTGCCGGATTCTCACGCGGCGGAGCATGCGGCGGGCGGCGCCGCCGCGGCGCACGGCGACGATCACGCCGCCCACGTTCACCACCAGGCGCACCGGACGGCGATGATTCTTTCGACTGGTTTGGGGCTGCTGGGGATTCTCCTGGGCGCCCTGATGTATTACGAGCGGCGGGGCGGCGCGACCGTGCTGCAGCCGGCCGCATTCGCCGCGCGTCTCCGGCCGCTCCACACGCTGCTGTTGAACAAATATTTTATTGATGAGCTATACCATTGGCTTTTCGTGCGTACGACGGTCGTGGCCGGCTGGTTCAGCGCGTTGTTCGACCGCCGCGCGATCGATGCCGTGGTCAATCTCGTCGGCCGGCTGGGCTGGCTTGGCGGCTGGTTGATCGAAATCGTCGATCGCGTCGCCGTGGACTGGTTCCTGGTGATGGGCTCGGCGCGCGCCGTCAGCTTCGCGGGCGACCGGATGTCGTATGCGCACACCGGACGCGTGCGGCAATACATGGTTTATTCGGCCGTGGGCCTGGTTGTGCTCGGGGGATTTGTTGTCTGGTGGATGTGATGGGACGGGCTTTGAGGATGAATAAAAGGACGAGGACGAGGGACTGACGATATGGATCAGATGCTGCTCAGTTTGATCACCTTCCTGCCGCTGGTCGGCATGGTCATTGTGCTGGCGCTGCCGGGTGAACGCCACGGCCTGATCCGCTGGACCGCGGTCGGCTTCACGGGGGTAGTCTTCGCGCTGACGCTTTATCTGTGGCACATTTTCGATCCCGGCTCGATCCAGGCGGGCACGGCCTATTCGGGCTACGACGCCCGCACGCTGATCGAGATCCCGTGGATCAAGCCGTATCACATCTATTACCGGTTCGGCGTTGACGGCCTCTCCGTCCTGCTGATTGTCATGACCGGCCTGTTGTCCTTCCTCGCCACGTTCGTCGCTTTTCCGATCGAGAAACAGGTCAAGGGCTTTTTCGCGCTTTATCTGCTGCTGGTCACCGGCATGTTCGGAGTCTTCATGGCACTCGATTTCTTCCTGTTTTACGTCTTCTGGGAAGTCATGCTGCTGCCGATGTATTTTCTCATTGGAATATGGGGCGGGCCGCGCAAGGAATACGCGGCCATCAAGTTCTTTATCTACACACTGCTTGGCTCGGTGCTGATCCTGCTGGTCATGCTGGCGTACTATTTCAAGATGAAGTCGATTGGATTGGAGGCGCTGGCGTTCAATATTCCGGAGTTGATCGCGCGGCGTCCGTTCAGCGTGCCCGGTGGCCCCACGCTCTTCCAGCATCTGCTGTTCTGGGGCCTGTTCATTGGATTTGCGATCAAGGTTCCGATTTTCCCGTTCCACACATGGCTGCCCGATGCCCACGTCGAGGCGCCCACCGCGATTTCCGTCATTCTGGCGGGCGTGCTGCTCAAGATGGGCGGCTACGGCATTCTGCGGCTGAACTACCCGCTGCTGCCCGAGGTCGGCGCGCACGAGGCCGTGATGTTCTTCCTCGCGGTGCTGGGAGTCGTGAATATCATCTACGGCGCGTTCTGCGCGCTGGGACAGAAGGATTTCAAGCGGCTCGTCGCCTATTCCTCGGTCAGCCACATGGGATTCGTTCTGCTGGGGATCGCCGTGCTGAAGGAGGCGGCGGTCAACGGCGCGATCTTCCAGATGTTCGCGCACGGGATCACGTCGGCGATGATGTTCACGCTAGTGGGTGTCCTTTACGAGCGCGCGCATCACCGCGACATCGAACGCTTCGGCGGAATCGCGCTGCAGATGCCGGTTTATTTCGCGCTCGCGGTCGTCGGGTTCTTCGCCTCGCTCGGTCTGCCGTCAATGGTCGGCTTCATCGGCGAGGTGATGGTGTTCCTGGGCGCGTTCACCTACAGCCCATGGATCGCCGGCATCGCGACGATCGGCATGCTGCTGACCGCCGGCTACATTCTGTGGACGATGCAGCGCGTTTATCTCGGCCCGAAAAGAGAAGAGCACGCCGGCTTCGCGGATGTCAACCGCTGGGAGGCGATTTCGCTCGTTCCCCTGGCCGCGGTCGCGATCCTGCTTGGGGTGCTCCCCTCGATTGCCATTAACATTTATCACACTTCGACGGCGGTCTTCATGACGCTGTTCCGATAGGCACGGCGATGACGGTCAATGAACTGTTGCACAATCTAATGGCCACGCTGCCCGAGCTGATCCTCGGCGTTGGCATCTGCGCGGTTATTCTGGCAGACATGCTGACGCCGGCGGCGCGCGGTCGGCAGGTGACGGCGGCGCTGGCCTTGCTGGCGGTGGTGTGGGGCTTGATGCTGACGGCGGCGACACCGGCGGGCACGGGGGGCGATTTCGGCGGCATGCTGGCGCGGGACGGGCTGGCGCGCGTCTTCAAGTTGTTGTTCCTTACCGGGGCGGCGTCGACGATCCTGTTCTCGCTGCGCAGCCGCGAAACGATTGGCTACCGGCAGGGGGAATTCCATGCGCTGGTGCTCGGCGCAACGCTCGGGGCCTGCCTGCTCGCTGCCGCCGATAACATTATTCTGCTGGTTCTCGCGCTGGAAACGCTGTCGATCTCGTCCTATGTGCTGGCCGGATACGTCAAGCACGAACGGCGGTCGGCCGAAGCCGCGCTCAAATATCTCCTCTACGGGGCCGTCGCTTCCGGCATCATGCTGTTCGGATTCGGTTATCTTTACGGCATGACCGGGACGACCTCGATTTCCACAGCGGCCGCCGCGCTGGCGGCCGGGCCGCCGAACAGGCTGGCCTTCACGCTGGCCCTGCTGCTCGTGCTGGTCGGCTTCGGCTTCAAAATGGCGATGGTTCCGTTTCATTTCTGGTGCCCCGACGTTTATCAGGGCGCGCCGACGCCGGTGACCGCGTATCTGGCCGTCGTTTCCAAGGCGGCGGGCTTCGCGGCGCTGATGCGCGTGCTGCTGCCGGTGTTCGAAGCGCCCGCGGCATTCGCGACGCTGACCGGCTCCGGGCAGCTGGCGCTGCTGTTTGGAATTCTGGCTGCGGTTACGATGCTCGTCGGTAATTTCATTGCCCTGCGTCAGACCGACATCAAGCGCCTGCTGGCCTATTCGTCGATTGCCCATGCGGGCTATCTGCTGATGGGCTTTACGGTTTTTTCGCCGGATGCGGCGGAGACAATTCTGTTCTACTTCGTGATCTACCTGTTCATGAACCTGGGCGCGTTCTGGTGCGCGATCGTACTGATCGAACAGACGGGGAGCGCGGAGCTCGATTCCTTCCGCGGCGCGGCGTGGCGCTCGCCGTTTCTGGGCGGCGTGATGTTTATTTTCCTGATTTCGCTGACGGGCCTGCCGCCGACGGCGGGGTTCGTGGCGAAGCTGCGGCTGTTCGAAGTCGTGCTGAGCGCCGGCATGGCCGGGCTGGAGGGGGGCGCCGCGGCGGCCGGCTATGCTTATCTCGCGCTGGCGATTTTCGGCGTCCTCAACAGCGCGGTCTCGCTTTATTATTACATGAAAATCATGCGCGCGATGGCGCTCGAGCGGCCCGCGAGCCGGGAGCCGATTGATCTGAACGCCGCCGACCGGCTCTACGCGCTGCTGTTCGCCGTCCCGACGGTCGCGTTGCTGTTTTTCACGCCGGTCCTGCGGCTGGTTGATATTCTGTAAGGCGGGCGAGAGGAATGGATCGAGCCATGACGGCGCCGGAGCTCAAGGCCCATGAACTGGCGGCACTGAATCGCGCGTTCAACGACCGGTTCATGTCGCTCGCGCGCTATGCGCTCGATGCCCGGCCCTACGTGCCGGAAAAGATGGAGTGGGCGCTGGAGGATCTGCGGCGGATCGCCGAGGCGGACCACCGCGCCGCCGACCGCCTGGCGGAATGGATCGCGGAGCACGGCGGCATCGCACAGACGCAGCCGATTCCGCCGCGGATTGCCGAATGGAACTATCTCGCATTGGATTTCATCTTGAACAGCCTGATCGATGAATTGACCGCCCAGCGCGAGCGGTATCGGCGCGAGCTGGCGGATATCCAGACGCCGGCTGTGCGGGATATGCTGGGCTGGTTGATCCGCCAGCTTGATGACGACATCATCCGCCTGCGCAGCCACAGCGGCGAGCCGGCCGCCGCGCGCGGGGACAAGGCGCAAGCGCCGGGGGACGAAGCGCGCGCCGAAAATTAATAATATTGCCTCCAGTCGGCGGCCGCGTTGCGCTCGGCCTTGAGCGCGAATCCATCGCGCGGCACGGTGTCCTCATACACCGGATTCCACAGGCTTGACACGCGAAGCTGGTAGCCTTCGCCGGCGGGCAGATTCTTGGGGATCCGGAGCGTGACGGCATGGCGTCCGAGCGGACTCCAGTCCGTTCCGAGATCGGCGACGACGGCGCCGAAGCGCAGCAGTTCGAAGCGCACGGCGCTGCCGGCCGCGGGACTGCAGAGCCATTCAACGGTGAAGCTGGACCCGGGGCGGAGATCCGCGAACGAGCCGTGGGCCGAGATCACGACGCCGAAGAATTCATAGGCCCCAAGGTCGATCACGCTCTCCGCGGCCAGCGCGGCGTGATAGCGGGGTCCGCCGGCGAGATCGGCGCCGGCCGGATTGACGCCGTCGTCGCCGGCATCGATCGCGGGCGACCCCGGCGCGAGCCACGGCCGGTTGTCGGCGAACGTGGCGGGATCGCCGTCGGGTCCGTCGGCGTCCTCCAGCAGCGGGTCGCCCTCCCAGTTCTCCCGGCTGTGGGGGAGCACGTCGTCGAGGCCGGAGGCGGAGGTCACGCGGAGTCCGGCGAGCGTGCCATAGATCGCTTCGTAGTGGGCGAAGAAGAGATTGCGGCGCAGCTCGCGCGGCACAACGGGAGCAGGCGTCTGCTCGCCGGGGCGCGGGGGATCGGGATCGCCGCTGTAGAGCGCGATGTGGCCGTTCGCCTGAAAAATATTGTTAATGATTCGGCCGGAGGCGTTGTGCAGGGCGCCTCCCTGCACCGGCTCGCCCGCCGGGCCGGGGATCGCCTGATTGCCAATGAACGTATTATTAATGACATCGGCGGAGCAGCCCTGCATGGCGCCGCCGCGCCAGGCCCGGTTCCCCTCGATCAGATTGTTCATTACCCGGCCGCGGCAGTCGCGCAGGGCGCCCCCCTCGCGCACGGCTGAATTGCCGCGAATCACATTGTGCTGAATATCGCCGTCGAAGCGGAGGAACGCGCCAGCTTCTTCCGAGCTGTTGTTCATGACGACGTTACGGCGGAACACGCTGGTCGAGTCGCCGATGCCGCCGGCCTGGCGGGTCGCCATATTGCCTATCACGTCATTGTTTTCGAAGATGGCGGAGGAGAACCAGATCGCGCCGCCGTATTGCGCCAGGTTGTCCTCGATGCGATTGCCGCGGATCCTTCCCGAGCAGTCATAGAGGGCGCCCCCTTCGCGGACGGCCTCATTGCGGCGCAGGCTGTTGAAGGCGATCTCGCCGGAACAGGAATAGAGTGCACCGCCCTGATACGCGGAATTGCCGTCCATCTGGTTCTGCTTGATCTCGCCGGAACAGGAATAGAGCGCACCACCCTGCACGTGGGCGCGGTTGTTGATGAAGGTGTTGCGGCGGATTTCGCCGTTGCAGGTGGAGAACGCCGCGCCGAAATTGGCGAAATTATCCTCGCAATAATTATCGCTGATCACGCCGGAGACGAACTGGATCGCGCCGCCGCCGCGGCGCCCGATATTGGCAATGAATTCATTTTCAATGACGCGGCTCGAGCCGCGGTAAATCGCGCCGCCGAAAAGAGCCTGATTGCGGATGAACCGGTTTCCGCGAACGACCGGGCCGTTGCAGACATAGAGCGCGCCCCCTTCGTCGATCGCGTGATTGTCGTCGAACAGGTTGTCCTCGATCGGGCCGTTGCAGTTGGCCAGGGCGCCCCCATCGACGGCGCGATTGCCGATGAATTGATTGCCGCGAATGTCGCCGTGGCACTGCCACAGCGCGGCGCCGATCACGGCCTGATTGCCGCTGAATTCGCAATCGACGATCGGCCCGTTGCACTGGGCCACGGTGGCGCCCCCCGTGGTTCGGCAGTCGCGGATGGCCAGGTTGCGCAGCACGGGCGCGGCCTCCCGCCCGTCGATGCCGGAATGCTGAACGGCGTAGCCCCGGCGCAGCGTCAGGCCCGCGAGGATGAAGCGCCGGTCCTCCGTGCCCGCCAGCTTGAGCACGGGGCCGCGCCCGGTCGCGTCGATCACGGTTGCATCGCGCGTTTGCGCGCTGCCCGGGTCCCAGCCGGTCAGATGCAGGTTCTTGCCCTGGCTGTCGAGCGTTTCGTAGTACACGCCGGGCGCGATGCGAATTCGTTCGCCTTCGTAGGCCATCGCAATCGCGAGCTGGACGTCGTCGCCGGGCGCGACTTCCAGGCCAACGGGTGTCCCCGCAACGCCGGGGGGCGTGCCGCGCAGCCATTCGAAGCTGTCGTCGGCGCCGTCGCCGTCCGAATCGATCCGCGTGGGGTCGGCGCCCAGCGCCAGTTCGCGGTCGTCGTCCAGGCCGTCGCCGTCGCTGTCGGGCGCCGCGCCCCATTCGTAGGCGCCCAGGTCGACGGCATCGCCGGCCAATCGGGCGGCGCCGGACAGGTCGAGCGCGGGCAGGTTCAGCAGCACGCCGGGCAGGCCGGCATCGATGGCCGGCGAATCGAGGGTCAGCCGGAAATCATCGTCGTCCCCGAGGGCGGGATCGCCGTCCTTGCCGCCGGCGTCGACGAATCGCGGGTCGCCCGTCCGGTTCCCGTCGCTCCAGTCGTGGAGTTGATCAAGCTGCTCCGGCTGGAGGTGCGCCGCGCCGTCGGGCGTCAGCAGCAGCAGCCCCGCGATCTCATGGAACAGGTTATGGCGGCTGACCAGCGCGATCGGCTCGCCGGCGGGAATTCGCAGGGCGGCTCCATTGGCGAACGCCACGATGTTGTTGCGGAACATCATCGGCCGGGTGGCGATATCGATGACGGCCTGACCGTCGTCGCACCAGTTGGCGACGAAGGTGTTGTTCTGCACCGTGCCGCCGCAGGCGTAGAGCGCGCCGCCGCGGGGGGCGCCGTTGCCGCGGATCAGATTGCTGTCGAGTTCAAGGAAGGACTCCTCGATCGCGCCGCCGGCCTGCTCGGCGTAGTTGCGCTCGATGCGATTGCGGCGGACCTTGCCCGAGCAGCGGGCGAGGCCGGCGCCGCGCGGCGCGTGATTGTCGCTGATCTGATTGAACTCGACCACGGCGGTCGTCTGGGCCAGGCCGCCCCCCGCCGCCAGGGCGACGTTGCCCTCGATCAGATTGAGCCGGATCGTGCCGCCGCACACCGCCAGGCCGCCGCCCATCTGGAGCGCCACGTTGGCGACGAGGAGGTTGTGCTCGATCAGGCCGTGGCACTGCATCACGCCGGCGCCCAGGTTGCCGCGGTTCTTCTCGACGTGGTTGCCGCGGATCGTGCCGTTGCAGCCGAAAATCGCTCCCCCCTGGCGCGCGAGATTGTGGAGAAAGCGATTGTTTTCGATGAGTCCGTGGCAGGAATGCAGCGCCCCGCCGTCCTCGGCGCTGGAATTGGCGATGAAGGCGTTGTCGCGGATCGGGCCGGAGCAGCGATAAAGCGCGCCGGCCTGGAGGCGCGCCTCGTTGCGGCGCAAGACGTTGGACTCGAAGGCGGCGGGGCACTCGGCGGCGGCGCCGCCCAGCCGGGCGACGTTGTCCGACAGGGTATTGGCGCGGACGACGCCGGCGCAGCCCTGAATCGCGCCGCCGCGGTCGGCCTCGTTGGATTCGATCCGGTTGCGTTCGATGAGGCCGTCGCAGCGGAAGATGCCGCCGCCGCGGTCGATTGCGAAATTGAGCCGGATGATGTTATTGCGGATCGTCGGCGAGGTGGGCCGGTCCCCGGCGCTGCGCAGCCCGCCGCCATCCTGCGCCGAGCCGTTCAACAGGGTCAGCCCCTCGAGGATTGTCGCCGGGCCGACGCGGCCGGAGAACACGACGACCGAATCGACCAGTTGGGCGTCGATCTGCGTCGCTTCGACGATTGCCGGCGAAGTAGGATCGGCGCCGCGGATATGCAGGTTCTTGTCGGCGAGGCGCAGGACCTCGAAGTAGCGGCCGGGATGAACGACGAGCGTATCGCCCTCGGCGGCGGCGTCGATGCCGGCCTGAATGGTGGCAAAGTCGGCCGCCGGCTGATCGGCGTCGTCGTCGTCCACGTGCCAGACACGGGCGTTGGCCGCGGGGGCGGGCCACAGCCAGCCGGCAAAGAGCAGAACCAGCCCCATCGCCGGCCGGCCTCTGGCGGAGGAAAATGGCATGAATCGCATCAGTCCGTGGAGAGGGAAAGGGAACGATCCGATCGGGGCGGCGCTTCGCCGCCGCTGGATCAGTATAGGCCCTCCCGCGCCGCCGGGGCAACCCGGCTGGGGAAATTAAGGACGGATCGGGCCGATCCGGCGCGTTCTGGAAACGGGGTAAGCTGGATGGGTCAGGGTTGTGCGCGATTGGATCGGCGCGACCAGGCCCAGACGGCGCCGGCGGCCAGAATCAGAAACAGGCTGTAGAACGCGCCGCGCGTCAGGCCGAGGATCGGCGGCGCGTCGGGTTCGCGAAACTGTTCGCCCACCATGCGCACGATGGCGTAGAGCAGAAGGAACTCCGCGGACAGCCGGCCGGGCGTGGCCAGCGCGTTGGTGCGCCAGAACCGCCATTGCAGGTAGACGAACAGGAGCAGGCCCTCGAGGCCCGCCTCGTAGAGCTGCGAAGGATGGCGCGGCGGGATCTGGCTGAGCGGCGTGCCCGGCGGGGCGCTCGTGGGAAAGATCACGGCCCACGGCACGTCCGTGACGCGGCCGGGGAGCTCGCCGTTGATGAAATTCGCGATCCGGCCCAGCAGCAGGCCGAGCGGGGCGATCGAGCAGAGCAGGTCGCCCAGCAACAGAAACGAAACCTTGAAGCGTCGTGCGAGCCAGGCCAGCGCAACGGCCACGCCCAGGAAGCCGCCGTGGCTGGCCATCCCCCCCTCCCAGATCCGGAAGACGAGCAGGGGATCGCGCAGCGTGTCGCCGGGCGCGTAGAGCAGCAGGTAGCCAAGCCGGCCGCCGATGAGGACGCCGAGGGCCAGCGCCGTGATCGCGGTGTAGATCCGGTCGGGATCGAGCGGCGAGCGGCCGCGGCGGTGGTAATGGCGCAGCAGCCACCAGCCGGCGACGAAGCCGCAGACATACGCCAGGCCGTAGTAACGGATGCCGCCCGCGCCGATGCGGATCAGAAAGGGATCGAGGTCATGGACCCAGTAGTCGTTCATGCGTCGACCGCCGGCAGGGAAAGGATGACGCGCGCGCCGCGTTCCATGGCGGGATCGAGGTCCACGGTCCCGCGCTGACCGGTGACGATCTTATGCACGATGGCGAGGCCGAGGCCGGTGCCGGAGGGTTTGGTCGTGAAGAACGGATCGAAAACGCGCGGGCGGACTTCGGGCGGGATGCCCGTTCCCGAGTCGGTGACGGTCAGGGTGCAGCGGTCGCCGTCGCGGCGGCTGTGGATGACAATCCGGCCGCCGTCGGGCATGGCCTGGATCGAGTTGAGCAGGATGTTGAGCAGGACCTGCTGGAGCAGCGCCTCGGGCATGGCCAGGCTGGGGCATTCGGGTTCCAGGTCAAGCTCGACCTGAACGCCGGCGCGGTGCAGGCGCGAGTCGAGCAGCGTGAGCGTGCGCTCAACCGCGGCGGCGACCTGGCAAGCCTCGTCCTCGCCCTGGCGCTGATCGCGGGCGTAGGCCAGGAAACTGGCGAGGACTTTGTCGAGCCGTTCGGTTTCCTCCATCATGACGCGGCTGAATTCCTCGCGCTGGGCCTGGGAGAGATCGGGATCGGCCATAATCTCGGCGGCGCCGCGAATCGAGCCGAGCGGGTTGCGGATTTCGTGGGCCAGGCCGGCGGTCAGTTGTCCCAGCGCCGTCAGGCGATCGGCGCGGCGCAACTGTTCCTCGGCCGCGAACACCTCGCGCGTGCGGACGCGCAAGTCCTCCATCGCTGTCCGGAGCTGCTCGGACTGGCGCCGCAGATCGCGGTTGGCGTTCTCCAGCCGCTGGGCCAGCCAGCCCGTCAGGATGCCGATCCAGAGGTAGTTGATCGAATCGAGCAGCCACATCGACGAGAGTGACGGCCCGGCCGGCGGATGATGCGCGTGCGCGGCGGCCGCATCGCCCGGGACGAGGTGGGGGAAATACAGCAGGCTGACCACAAGGGCCAGCACGCCCCCGCCGGGCCAGCCGAACCAGAACGCCGCCAGGATGATCGGCAGGTAGAGCAGATGGCGGTGGAGGGCGTGCCAGTGCATCGCCGCCGGCGTGGCGGGGGTGGCGAAGTGGATCGCGATCAGCGCGGCCGTCAGCGCGGCAATGACCCCGCCGCGGACCCAGGCCGCGCGGCGCGGCTCAGGCCAGATCATGCTTCTGCATCCGGTAGATCAGTTTCTGGCGGGTGATGCCGAGCAGCGCGGCGGCGCGCGTCTGGTTGTTGCCGGTCTTGCGCAGCGCGCTCTGGATCAGGGCCTTCTCCAGTTCGTCCAGCACGAGCCCCTCATCGGGCACTTCATAAAGGTTGGCGGCGGCGGGGGCCGAACCGGGATAGGGCTGGATGTCGTCGGCCGTGATCCGGTCGGGATGGCGGCGCAGGGCGAGGGCGCGTTCGATTGTGTTTTCCAGTTCGCGCACGTTGCCCGGCCAGTTCAGGCGCGAGAGGCGTTCCATCGCGTCGCGTTCCACCTCCAGGCCGTCCTCGCCGAGCCGGCGCAGGAAATGGCGCACCAGCAGGGGGATGTCCTCGCGGCGGTCGCGCAGCGCGGGGACGGTGATGGGAACCACATTGAGGCGGTAATACAGATCCTGGCGGAATCGGCCGTCGCGAACCAATTGTTCCAGGTCCTGGTGCGTGGCGGCGATCAGGCGCACATCGACGGCGACCGGCGTCGAGGAACCAACGGGCTCGACCTGGCGCTCCTGCAACACGCGCAACAGCTTGGCTTGCAGTTCGGGGGGCATGTCGCCGATCTCGTCGAGGAACAACGTGCCGCCCGATGCCAGTTGAAATCGCCCCTCGCGCGCCGTGTCGGCGCCGGTAAAGGCGCCGCGCGTGTGGCCGAACATCTCGCTTTCGAGCAGGTTGACCGGAATGGCCGCGCAGTTGACCGCGACGAACGGCCCATTGCGGCGCGGACCGTTGTAGTGCAGCGCGCGCGCGACGAGTTCCTTGCCGGTGCCGCTCTCGCCCAGGATCAGCACGGTCGTCTCGCGCGGCAGGACGCGGCGCATGATCTCGAACAGGCGGGTCATCGCGGGGCCGGCGCCGATGATGCTGTCGAAACTGTGGCGGGTCGTCAGTTCCTCGCGGAGGATGCGGTTTTCCTTTTCGAGCTGAACGGGGCGGAGCGCCCGCTCGAGCTTGCGGAGCAGCCGCTCGCGGTCGAAGGGCTTGGTGACGAAATCGGCGGCGCCGGCCTGCATCGCTTCGACGGCCATGTCGATGTCGCCGTGCGCCGTGATCAGAATCACCGGCAGGTCGGGGGCGACGGCGTGGATCTCGCGCAGCAAGGCCAGCCCGTCCAGCTCGGGCATACGGATGTCGCTCAGGACGAGGTCGGGGCGTTCGCGGCGGAAGAGGTCCCACGCCTGGCGGCCGTTTTCGGCGGGCAGGACCTCCGCTCCCTGACGCGTCAGGTTGAACGAGACGACCTTGCGGAAATTGGGATCGTCGTCGGCCAGCAGGATGCGGGAGGCCTGGAGGGCGTTCATGGCGTCAGGGGGTCTCTCGGCCCGGCGCGGGGGGTCAGGCTTCGAGCCGGAAACCGATCTTCATCGTGACCTGATAGATCGGTTTGCCGGCTTGAACGGCGCCGCGGATTTCCGTGACTTCGAACCAGTCGATGTTCCGGACCGTTTCGCCGGCGCGCGCCAGGCCGACCTTGACCGCGTCGCTGACCGAATCGGCCGAGGAACCGACGACTTCGATCTTCTTGTAGACTTTGTCCGGCATGAGGGCTTCTCCGATCGTCTGTCAGGTTAGGTGACGCTCATCATATCGGGTCGTGCGGCGAAGGACAAGGCCGGCCGGAGGTTCGTGGGGGCGAAGACGAGGACGAGGGACGACAGACGATTCTGGAGTGCGGGACGAGTTGGGACGGAACGCCTTAGCCTTTGCAAAATGGCGGACGAGTTGCCTAGAATCCCGCGTGCGCGCACGATTGGGAATTAACAAGGCGCGTGTCGGCAACACACGTGGAGATTAAAGGTATTCCCATGAAGCTTCAGGATGCAACCGGAGAGACCGCGGGGCTGTCGCGGCGGCAATTTCTGGCGTCGGCCGCCGCGGCCGGCGCGGGGCTGGTGCTGGCGCGACCGGTCTTTGCGCAACAGGCCAATCTGAACAGCGCACTGCAGGTGGCCTTCATCGGTGTTGGCAGCCAGGGCGCCAATCTGCTCAACAACTGCCTGAAAATCGACGGCGTGCGGATCATCGCGATCTGCGACATCTGGCAGTATCAGCGCGAGCGGTTCAGCAAGATCATGGAGAAGTACAATCAGCCGGTCAACGTCTATGAGGATTATCAGGAGATGCTGGCCAGCGAGCCGGGGATTGACGCCGTGATCGTGGCGACGCCCGACTTCTGCCACGCCCAGCAGACCAACGACTGCCTGCGCGCCGGCAAGCACGTCTACTGCGAAAAGGAGATGGCGCGGACGCTGGAGGAGGCGGCCTCGATGGTGCGCACGCAGCGCGAAACCGGCAAGTTGCTGCAGATCGGCCATCAGCGGCGGAGCAATCCACGCTACGGGCACGCCCTGAAGCTGATCGAGAACGACAAGATCCTGGGCCGGATCACGCATTTCAACGGCCAGTGGAACCGGCCGGTGGCGGAGCCCTACGATTGGCCGAAGGGGAGCGAGATCCCCGAGGAGACGCTGGCGCGCTACGGCTTCAAGAACATGCACGAATACCGCAACTGGCGCTGGTACAAGGCCTACGGCAGCGGCCCGTTCGCCGACCTCGGCTCGCATCAGATCGACGTCTTCAACTGGTTTCTGCAGACGACGCCGGCCAGCGTGATGGCGAGCGGAGGGATCGATTATTACACCGACGGGCGCGAATGGTACGACAACGTGCTGGCGATCTACACGTACGAGACGCCCGCCGGGCTCGTGCGCGGGGTGTATAACGTCTACAACACGACGGGGCACGGCGGTTTCTTCGAGACGTTCATGGGTGACGAGGGGTCGATGGTGATTTCGGAGGACGAGCGCAAGGGCTACTTCTTCCGCGAGGTGCACGCCAGGAAGCGCGAGTGGGAGGAGCAATCCGAAACGGTCGACAAGGGGGGCGAGGAGGCGTTTGAGCTGAAGATCGGCGAAACGTTGGCGCCGGACGGCTCCCCCGAACCGGAGGGCCAGAAGCTGCTGGAGGAATCGAAGAAACCGGTGCACCAGTTGCACCTGGAGAACTTCTTTAAGGCCGTGCGCGGGGAAGAGGAGCTGAACTGTCCGCCGGAAATCGGCTACGAGACGGCCGTGACGGTGTTGCGGGTCAACGACGCGGTAGCGTCGGGCGGGACACTGACGTTCGCACCGGGGGATTTCACGGTGGCCTAGGACTACGACCGATCACGAGGACGAGGGACGAGAGACGACACTTAATGCGGGGGCGCGCGGGGAGCCGGGGGATGATTCATGGCAGGGCAAGTATTTCCTGGGTTTTGTTGCTCGCCGCGGCGCGTTTCGCCCTTGCGCAGGAGGGCGGTCTCGCCGGCGACGGGACGGAGTTGCTGCTGACCGACAGCCTGTCGCCGTTCGTGCACCGGATCACGCTGTATGATGCCGACGGGGTTGCGATTGCGCCCGACGACATCCATCCCAAGCCGTATTCGCCCGCGCGCACGTGCGGTAAATGCCATCCCTACGGCGCGATCGGCGACGGCTGGCATTTCAACGCAGCGCGGCCCGAAGCCCCCGCCGGCCGGCCGGGCGAGCCCTGGTTCCTGGTCGACCTGCCGACCGGGACGCAGGCGCCGCTTTCGTATCGCGACTGGCCGGGAGCGTGGGACCCGGCGGCGTTCGGTTTGACCGAATGGGAGATGATCGGGCGTTTCGGCCGTCACCAGCCGGGGGGCGGGATCGGCGAGCGCCCCGCCGACGGCGACAGCGGGCCGGACCCGGACGCGCCGTGGGCGACGGCGGGACGCCTGGAGATCGACTGCCTGGCCTGCCACAGCGCCGCCGCCGGGTTCGACCAGACGCAGCGCGCCGAACAGATCGCGCAGCGGAACCTGGCCTGGACGCCGACCGCGACAGCCGGGTTCGGCATCGTGCGGGGAAGCACCAAAAACCTGCCCGCGGATTTCAATCCCGATTTCGACACGCCGCCGGCCGACGCGACGCAGCTTGAATACGACGCCACCCAGTTCGACGCGAACGACCGCGTGTTCTTCGATGTCACGCGCGGAATTCCGGCCGAACGCTGCTACTTCTGCCACACGACGCGGGTCGACCGGCCGGTCGGTGTTCTGGCCGGCGCCCCTCCCCGGCGCTGGCTGAGCGAGGGAGACGTCCACCTGGCGGCGGGGCTGAGCTGCGTGAGCTGCCACCGCAACGGGCTGGACCACCAAATCGTGCGGGGCTATGCGGATGAGCGGCCGGGCGATCCGTTCGCGCAGGCGTTCACCTGCGCCGGCTGCCATTACGGCAACGCCGAGGCGGACGACCCGGCGCTGGCGCGCGGGGGCCGGCTCGGATCGCCGCGGTCGGATCATCCCGGCATCCCGCCGCTGCATTTTGAGGAACTGAGCTGCACGGCGTGCCACGCCGGGCCGCTGCCGGGCGAGACGGCGCGGCGTGTGCAGACGGCGATGGCGCACGGGCTGGGCCTGGCCGACCGCCACCGCCCCTACGACGACCCGCCGTTCATTCAGGAGCCGGTGTTCCTGGAAGGCGACGATGATGTTTACCGGCCGTACCGGCTGATGTGGCCGTCGTTCTGGGGCCGGGTCGGGACGGCCGGGGAGGTGACGCCGCTCGCCCCGGAAGAAGTGATGGGAACGGCCCGCGCGGCCCTCGGCGCGCGCCGGGGGATGAAACCGGGAGCGTGGCAGCCGCTGGAGACCGGCCAGATCGCCGAGGCGCTGGCCGCGCTGGCCGAACCGGACGGCGGCGGCGAGCCGGTCTACATCAGCGGCGGCGTGACCTACCGTCTCAGCGACGATGCCTTGACGACCGAAACCGGCTGGGCGGCGGCGGCGCCGTATACCTGGCCGCTGGCGCACGACGTGCGGCCGGCCGCGCAGGCGCTGGGCGCCGGCGGCGGGGGCGTGTCGGGCTGCCTGGATTGCCACGCCCCCGATTCGCCCTTCTACTTCGGCAAGGTGGCCGCGGAGGGGCTCGTCGCGCCGCGGCGGGCCGCCCTGCTGCCGATGCACATGCTGATGGGCGAGGATGCGAAGCTGTTGGGGGCGTGGGGGCTCTCGTTTGCCTGGCGGACGGTGTTGAAGGTCATCGGACTGGTTTCGGCGGGAGTGATTGCCGTGGTCCTGGCGCTGTATGGCGCGGCG